>NZ_QGMY01000009.1 GCF_003173355.1 Methanospirillum lacunae
GCTCCAGGGGTCATCAAGCAGAGGACATCACTATGAGGGTCTTCTCACGAAATGTCCTGCTGTTTCGGTCTGTGACCGGACGCTCGTTGTGGATGAGAGCGGAACGACTTCTGCTCACCGGAGAGCAAAAGCCTATTCCTGGGATGATCAGGTGTACCAAGCCTGGAAGTATGGAGGAGGATGCTGGCTTGACAGAGATGACCCGCCTTCTGATGATAAAACCAGTCCTGGTGATCATGATGGGAATGATCTGAAGAATGTTCATGAAGAATTCGGAACTGCTGATGGTTGCGGGCTGACTGCAGAATGTTCTGCAACGAATTCGGGTTCAGATTGCACATCAGATCAGGAATTAAATAATAATAATAATTTTTTATGTACTTATTACGGAATAAGAGAAGATACAGAGAGCAGGAAAGATGATCATGAATGTGATTGTGTCTCTTCATCTGAAAATTGCAGATCCGTAATTAGGGATCAGGATCATCGTTCTGATGAATTATTAACGCCTGATTGTAAAAATACAGAATATAATAATTGCACTGATTTCAGCAACTCATTTGCAACTCCTCAAAATGAGCCCGGTTTGTCAGAACGTTCGGCAGCGTTCTGCAATGGACCGTCAGGATCTTTGAAGGTGAGAACATCTGAGTTCTGTGAGATTGACCGGGGTTTTGGTCAGGGCCCGTGTGACTGCTGTGGGTCAGAGTGGGTACATTACCAGGAGAGGATGACCCGGGAACGGCTGGCTGCTCCTCCCCGGATGAACAGGAAGATCTGCAGATCATGTTTTGAGAAGGCGAAACGTGATGAGGCAGCATCGTTCAGGGCTCTTCCCGGTGTGATTGATCCGCTTTCACTGGTGAGGCTGAATTCTGATATCGGACGATGCCAGGTATGTGATACGTTCAAGGCAACATGGCACGATTCAGATTCCGGGGTTGCAGTTTGTGATTCATGCCGGTCCAGGATTCTCCGGGAGGGATCATGATTTCTCCGGTGTTTCGGTTTCACCTGCCTCATCTCTTCTGGTTCTTGTTCGGCTGCTCTGTGCTCTGGAAGGTTGGGAGGCTGAAGCCTGATCCGGTTACAGAGCAATTGAGGGTGATCATCGACGGTCCGGGTGAGATCGGGAGGATATCCCGGAATGATGCCCGGGCGGTATTGGATCGGGAAGAGGGGATAGAGATAGAACCCGGGGGAACGGTAGGGTTATCGCTGTCCGGTAGAGGGGTTGTGATCGAGATTCCGGGAGAAGGTGGAGGAAGGTTTGTAGCGGTTGCTATGAAGGTTTGGAATATGCTGGAGAAATGGCCGAGGAAGAAGGCAGCGTTGTTTGAGGGTGGTTATTAACCAATGCGAGTAAACCCACAGTTGACAGGGAAAATAAGGCTCTGACATGCAGGGCCACGAAGGATGGATAAATGCTGATACTCCTGATGATAAAAAAAGGATGCCCCTTGTAATGAACGTATTTCTTTGTTTCCGGACCCTCTAATCGAGAGCAGCAAAAGGGTCCGGCCAGGGGTTTTCTAAAAAACCAAATTTGAAGCAATATACCGGATTTATACCAGGATATGCATTTAAAATTTAAATTGGATCATCTCTGATGATATCTCTTCTACATCACGAGTGACAGAATGCATCGCCTGAGAAATCTGTGAGAGAGATGAAGAGATCTCTTCGGTTGCAGCTGAAGAATCAAGCGACTGGCGAAGAGTACCACTTAATATTTTTGCTACTTCATTCACATTTGCAGTAATCTCTTCAACTGATGCTGCCTGCTCTTCTGATATCGAAGCCATATCAGTCACCTTCTGACTGATATTCTTAATCGATTCAACATTACTATTGAACACCTTGATTGTTTCAGATAACGTCTGATTTCCCTTTACTACATTCTCTGTTGAATAACTAACCGCTTCAGCAGCTTTATGTGACTTATCCTGCAGATTTCTAATCATATCAGAGATATTTTCTGCAGACTGGCGTGATTCCTGAGCAAGCGATTTCACTTCAGAAGCCACAACAGCAAACCCCCTCCCTGCTTCTCCTGCACGTGCCGCTTCAATTGCTGCATTTAACGCAAGAAGGTTTGTCTGATTCGCGATATCAGATATTAAATTGACGATCTTTCCAATCTGATCCATCTGGTTCTTGATATCCAAAACGATGCTATCGACGTGCTCGGAAGATTTGGTAATCTCAGCCATTGCCTTTTCAGTATTTTGAACGAGGTGGATTCCAGCAATACCCATCTCTTCAGCTGATGTTGACATTTGAGCGATATTTTGGCTGCTAACTGCCAGATTCGAGACAGTAACTGAGAGATCTTCCATAGCACTGAGGATCTGCTTCACACCCTCTTCTCCATCCTCTGCATTCTTACTCAGTAGATTCGAATTATCAGCAAGGAGCCCGGTTCCACCAGATACCTGTTCAACACTGGCGTTTACCTCTTCTGCATTAGATGTAATACTCGTGATCTTGGTCTGGAAAAGCCGTAAAGGATTCGTAAATATATCGAGCATCTGATTTATACCACTGCAGATCTCAAAAAAGTCCCCGGCATACTCTTTTTCATTCGTTCTTGCAGTAAGATTTCCTCCTTTTGCAATTTGAATCACATTGATAATATCAGATAACGCCTTCTTCTGATGGGTCAGATCCTCAATTACTGTCATCAAAGATGGTTTTCCATTGTATTGTATTCCAGCAAGAGTTACATGACAGTCAATAATTGTTCCATCAAACTTCTGGTGAATCCAGTCAAATGATACAACATCTCCAGACATCGCCTGCTTTATTTTTTCGGGTGCCAGTTTTTCAGATGGTATGCCATCTTTTTGAAATTGAGGAGACAATATGGCAGGAGGTTTTCCGTTAAAAAAGTCTTTGGTTTTTGCACCAAAGAGATGAACTGCAGCCGCATTTGCTTCTACAAAAACGCCGTCGGTGATAACAAGCATTGCATAGGGGGTATTATCAAAAATTATCTGCAAATTTTTTTGTGATGCCTGAAGTTCTGCTTCTTTTACCTTCTGGCTCGTAATATCTTCAAAAGCAACCATAAGTGATGGATTACCGAGATATTCAAATAATTTCAGATTAACTCGTGCGAAAAATGATTTGCCATCAAGTGTCTGGTGTTCCCATTCAAATATTTCATGCGAGCCTGAAAGGGCCCGTTTTATTATTTCCCCGGCAGATTCATCAGATGAGCGTCCATTTGGCTGAACAGGAGGAGAAAGTATGGCCGGAGGTTTACCGATAATATCTTCAGGTTTTTTTGCGTTAAATATGTTTAGAGCAGCCTTATTTGCATCAATAAAAACTCCATTCGTAATGATTAGCATGGCATACGGAGAAATATTAAAAATCACTCTCATATTCGAATTGGGTTCAATTTCTGCACTTGTCATAGACTGTCATCACCTTGAATAAACTCTCGGATATTATCGAGATTAGTTTGATGCTATATATAGAATCGTATCAATTTTTAATTGAAAATTGAGGATTTTCATTGGGATGAAGTAAAATATCCTGAATCACCTTTTACAAGAGAGGACGACAGTTGAGTATGCCAAACAAGGTGCAAATAAGGGAGACTGTTCTCACTCAATTATAAGCAAATTTTCAAAGAACTTCCAATTCAAGCAGATAAAGTGATTGTGAATGTTACTCCTGTGACTCTCAGCGGGTGCACTATCAGTACCTGGTTATTGCATGAATGTACACGACAAGGGACAGGCTCTGATACACATCCCACACCGGAGTCCTCCCAGGGTCTTGAACATATATTCAGCACACAATTGCCTGGAAATGGTCCCGGATGGACTGATCGCCTGCACCGGACAGGCCCGGATACAGGCATCACAATCCTTGCACGAGGGGTGAATAAAATGTTCAGACCGGGAATCAGGTTTCAATTTGGCATCGGTGAGGATTGCAGAGAATCTGACCCGGGACCCATACGTGTCAGATATGAAGAGATGGTTCTTTCCAAATGATCCAAGTCCGGTAATATAGGCCGTGTATTTCATGGAAAAGTCAGCCATCAGGGTCTCTTTATTTGCATACCAGTACCCGAACTCACTCCCTTCACTTGGCGCAATACTGGCAAGGTATCCTTCCTGCTCCAGTTTTCTTGCTACCTGATATGCCATAATCCTGAGTGTTGCTGTTCCTGCCATGAGGGTATTGGTATACTCTGCCCGACCTTTGGGAAGAGGGAGAAACGCTCCTCTTGGAACAGGTATACCGATGAGGATGACAGTGTTCAGAGTATCTGAAATTTCTGCCGGGTTATTGCCCTGGTATTTCGAATCGCCAAATGCCTGAATATCTGCAAAACCGATAAGTTCAGCTCCTGATTCCAGGGCCATGGATCTGATCGTATCTGTAAGGTGAGTATTGTATTCCATAGAATTCATGCAATGTAAATTGGAGAGAAAATTATTTGGTTGTTCATAAGGATTTCTGGGTCAGACAGGGAAAATATGGTACCTTTGCTCGTATTTCAAATACTTCACCTCTTCAAATTGTTGACCCACCACCATCATATACTTTGTTGACTCATCAACTATTGTATGAGAGATACGGACGGGCCGTTTGGAAAGTATGTGTCACTTGCATACTGGCTTATCCAAAAACGATTGAACATCGAACTTAAGGGATTTGGGATAAAGATCACCCAGTATTCAATCCTCAGATATCTCTACAAGCATGATGGTTCCAATCAGGAGCAGATTGCCGGGGATCTTGAGATAGACAAAGGTCTCTGCTCACGTGAGATCAGAAAACTTGAGGACGCAGGACTCATCACCAGGACTAAACACCAGTCAGATAACAGGCAGTGGATCTGCACACTCACAGAATCCGGGCTTGCCCTCAAACCAGATCTTATCAGGATTGGAGAACAGGTCAATGATAGTGTTCTGGGTGGATTATCATCTGAAGAAGAAGAGGCCCTCTATACTCTCATCAAACGTGTCATTTCGAATATGGACACTGGAGAAGACTGATAATGGCTATCATTAGCAACGTTGCCAAAAAGGCTGGAATACAAACCGAACCGGTCGCGATCGTGTGGAGCGATACAAAACCTGAACATGCACTAGAGATACGGCCTGGAACCTGGGCATGTCTCATGTGGTATTACGCCAAGGCTGTCCTTGATGGAAAGATTACCGCATTATCCAGAAATGCATATGGTTGTGTCGGAGGTGCCATAGGTATTGGTTTCGGCCGCCCGTTTGAGCACCATTCTTCAGGAAGTGAAGAGAATTTCTGTTGTTTCCTCTCAAATGGAAGGGAGGGATGCAGAGATACGAAGGCCTATGATGCCCGGCTTGAGACTCTCACAAATCCGCACCAGAAAGAGATGCTCAGGAATGGAGAGAGGATAAAGAAGAACCCGGCAGTTGCAAAAGAGTTTCTCAATTCATTGCCTGATTATGATGTTTCAACAGAGTATGTTCTCTTTAAACCGCTCTCTCTCACAGACCCCGATGAAACAATAAAAAGTGTCATCTTCCTGGCAAATCCTGACCAGATATCCGGTTTATCAATTCTTGCGAACTATACCCATGGTCAGATTACTAACAGAGTCGTTGTTGCAGCCGGCGCTTCGGGATGCCAGGCATTTGGAGTCTGTACATATGATGAAGAAACGTCAGAAAATCCCAGGGCTGTTGTCGGGCTTACCGATCTGATGGCACGGAAAGCTGTGCGAAGGACACTGGGATCTGACAAGTTCACGTTTTCAGTTCCATACAAGTTGTTTCTGGAGATGGAAGCAAATGCCCCGGGAAGCATACTTGACTCTGAACTCTGGATAGAACTCAGAGATAACTCCTAAACCTCTTCCTAATATGTAAAACATTTTTAATCAACCTGTGGGATAAAAGGAATGAGAAGTGATTGATCCTCAAGTGTCGGGGAGAGTCCATGGACTGATGAATGAGCCCATCAGAGAACAGAGGGGATCACCGGGTTTTTGGACTCACACGGCACTGCACTCTGGCATAACCCGCATACATATTCATCAAACCCGAATTCCTTTCTCATGTAATCCTTTCCCGGACCAAAACAATACTCCCTGCATCTCATTTTGTCATGTCCTTTAGAAGTGACAGCACTGGCAGGACACCGTTTTATGCAACCTTCACATCTCCCTTTTGCATAATGCAGGCACCAGGCATGGTGATCAGTATACTCTCTTTTTGTAGGAGGAATGACTACCTGTGCTATAACCGAGCCGCAGATAACTGCTTTTCCCTTTCTGGTAATAAGCCCGTCACAAAGCCCAAATGTTCCATGACCACTGACATAGGCTGCATGGCGTTCAGACCAGGCTGATGCCAATCCATACCGGGCTGAGATCTGTATAATCTTCGAAGGAGGCACTGCTGCCAGGATACCGATTTCTTCTAACTTTAAAACCAGATGTGCCGTTAATGCATCCTGAAAGGTTTCACTATAATATTTGGTTCGGGCTCCACGTTCAGATGGGAAATCCGTTTTACGCCGGTTATCCAGTTTGGTCTGCTCTGAAATCGGAGATATCCAGCTGATGATAGTGAGATCATCAGCACATGCTGAACTATCAGGGAACGAACCATGAAAAAACTCAATCGGAGTCATATATGGTGAACCAATGTCCTCTTTGAAAAAATCATACAAAGGGTCTCCACCATTTGAAAACCCAACCAGGGGCCCATCAAAGATTCTCTCGTGATGCTCAAACCGGAGACTGTTCTCTGGAGAATTCAGGTGAAAGTCTTCTATTATCTCTATAATCCATGCAGCCAGGTCTTGTGTGTGGACCGGATTGTGATGATCATGTGATCTCATATTCTTCCATAGTGGTATACTAAGGATACCACTTTAAGCAGGCAGACACCAAAACTATACTATGCCAGTATCCTGTTCCAGACCACAGGAAAGGAAACCCATGGAACCCGCTGTGGCATACAATATCTGCCCGATCCATGCTACAATCAATGTTCTTGGAAAGAAATGGACAATACTCATTCTCCGTGATATTGCACTGCGAAAAATAAACAGGTTCAACCAGATTAAGCGATCCCTGCCAGGTATCACCTCACGGGTTCTGATTCTCCGGCTCCAGGAGCTTGAAAAGACAGGTTACATCAGGCCTGACCTGATAAAAGACAAGCCACGGGTCGTTGAATGGCAACTTACAGAAAAAGGACTTGATACCATCCCGGTTCTATTAAGTATTCTTGAATTCGGCGTAAAATGGTGTGCGGACGATGTCTTTGAAGATCACAAGCCACGAACCATGAAAGAATTGTATCCATCCCTCTATGAAAACACGGAATCCGTGCGATTTCAAAGTACGGAGTCATAAATAATGGATGAAGATAAAGATATGGCCGTTATCGTTGAAGTCTCGGAGCATCTCTCCCGGGCCAGAACGAAAGGAGAACTTGGAGAGATTTTGAGTACAGAGATAACCAGGTACACGCTCCAGGATCTCCAGGTAATCGGAGGAAGACTTCATACCGAACTCATTAGGCTTCCCAGATCGTACCGCGAGCAGGTAGGCCCATACCTGACCGATCAGATCCTGGGAGGATATCACCGCTTATTGACATTTCAGCGGTCAGGCAGGTTTAAAACCATGTCAAACCCGATCCAGGATCTTGAGACATTCAACGCATTCTGTAAAATAATCCCGACCGGGTGTACACAATGGGATGATACTTCGAGCAGGATGCCAATCCCGTATACTCTCAGACACCGGCTCTTTTACTATCTTATTGCTGCATTTACGATGTTTATTCTTGAAGAACCAGGACATCCGGTTGGAATGCCATTTCCGGGCGGATTCAAAGTGGAGGATAGAGATGGGGTCTTTTATTGCCTGATAAGAGACAAAGAAAAAGAGGTTCCGCACTCACTATGCAATTTCTGCCCGGCTGTTCAGTCTGAAAATGATTGAACCGGGCAGATTCAATACCCAAACAGAAACCGGGTCATGTCAACAAACCAATGAAATCCACAGGCCGATGGCAGCCCTTTATACAATTGAAGCAGGCAGAGGGGAAGTCCAAAGAAGACTGAGGTCAGAATAGCCATACTGATTGCCATACCCGGATTGCTCACAAATAGATCTGGAAGATGGTTCAGACTATGAGGAATAACCCCGATGCACACAACAGTGAGACAGACCCATCGCTCTGAACTCTTTGCCCGGAGCAACGAAAAGACCAGGATTAATGGAAACAACCTAAAGATGATCTCTTCTGAAAGGGCTGGGTTACATGCCAAAATAAATGCAGATATGACATGTGAAAAGGGTTGCAATCCACTGGTGAAGTAAAAATACGTAAGATTGAGAGTGGCGAATGGAACTGAAATGATGATTCCAAAGAGGATGAGCCATGCTATACTTCGAGGTGGCTGCTGAAAGGTTTCAATCGATTTTCCTGACCTGGTACGAATCAGAAGCACTGCAGATGTATAACAGACCAGGACCAGTATCCCGGTGAGTACTCCATCAGTCAGGCTATCGTTCATGAAATAATGACTTGTCCCACTGATTGTTCCAAGGAACAATCCGGTGAAGAATTCCCGGTTCTTTATTGCAAACCGGGATTGCGCAAGAATGATGAAGGCTCCAATTCCTAAAAGAAGTTCAGTCAAGGACCATATCCGGGAGGTCAGGTTTGAGTATTGAAAAGGAAAGGACCAGTCCAGGGGCAGGAGAATATTGAGAATATACAGGCCTGCATATCCAAAAACCATGAGTAGCAGAACAATCCGGCCCTGGTATTGATGCTTTTTTTCAACTCCAGGGTAAACAACCATGTACCTGGTTCATCCATACTGATAGAAAACTATTCCGTTCATACAAGCCACCCACAGAAACCGGACCCGGGATCCATATTTCAAAAAAATTCCTGGAGAGAACTCCGGGATGGATCAAAAACCCGGTTAGAATCTGTACGTCAACACAGATTTGTAAATGAGAAGCGTGAAAGAAAGAGAGAGAGAGAGAGAGAGAGAGAGATTGAATAATGTTCTATTCCCTTTGTTTACGTATCATCCGGTAACCCAAGACCTTTTCTCTTCACCTGCATTGTCTGGATTACGAGGATTGTTATATCCTCCGGCAGTTCAGAACATAATTTGCTAATCTGCCAGGCTTTCTCATCTTGTACCTGATTACCTGCCAGGAGGACAGCCTTTTGAGCATACAGGGCTGCTCCAACGCAATGGTCTGCCATGTGGCCTGTTGCCACCCCCTGTCCGATTGATCGCACAACTGCGGATGCAACAGGATCGGTAATCGTTTTTGCAAACCTGTGAACGTTCCGTGATGCCACGATAAGATCACCGGTTAAGCAGGCTCCCCGTGACCATTCGCGGGCATAATGTATTGCCTCGTTTAAAACCGGTTCCGGTTCCCTGCCATAATACGGCAATACATGCTCAAAGCAGGTTATGGCCCATTTCATGAGTTTTCTGTGATTTTCTGGTGAGAGATTGCCCCCTCGATGAATGGCAACAAATCGTTTGTCTCTCAATGGCTTCCCTGTACTATGTTTACATAAGATACCGGTTCCAGAACGTTGAACATGATTTTCCTCATCCTGGTTATCAATGAAACTCACGATCTCCAAAAAAGTGGTTAGGGATTTGGAACCTTTTCAGGCACATTGTTGTCAACCTGTGTCAGACTTAGCCCATCTGTGTATATGAGATGAACAGATTTTTTGGGTATTGCTGTTCCGTTGACATACGAGATTAATCCAGTCACCCCGGAATAGTCATGTATCTGGTTTATTCCTTCTCTCAGATCTGTTCCAAGGTCATTATTTCCTGCTGCCCTGATTGCTATCATGACAGCATCATATCCAAGTCCGGCAAATGGGGTTGGTTCAGTTCCATATTCAGATATGTAATCAGTTTTAAAATTCTGAATCTCGGAACTGATATTTTCTCCACCAAAATATGCATGAGTGGTGTAATAGACATCCCCATCAGTATCAAGAACAGCATTGGAGAGGTTCTTTGTATCAAAAGAATCTCCACCAATGATTGGCACTTTATTTTGTCCATGGGCTGTCTGTATTACACCGGGAGCATCTTCAGGTCCTACCGCAATGTAGTAGAAATCAGGCTGATTCCCTGATGAGAGGTTAGAGAATACATCAGAGACATTTGTCTTTGGATGGATGGGAACCTGCGATACAATTGTGCCCCCGAGTTCTGTATACCGCTCAGAGAAATATTGTGCCAGCAGGGTAGTGTATTGCATATCAGTGTCGTACACCACAATACACGTGTGATATGACAGATTTTGGTATGCATACTCAGCAGCCATGGCCCCCTGGGCATTATCACCAAAGCATGCCAGATACAGATAATCAGGCACTTGTTCAGGGAGTTTTGGGGATGTTGCTCCTGATGTGATGAAAGGTATGTGATGTGCAGCTGCAACCTGTGCTGCAGGAAGGACCATATCAGTATCTGATAATCCAATAAGAACAGGCACTGATTCATTGGCAATGAGATCTTCGGTCACTTTTCTGATAGTTTCTGGATCAGATGCTCCATCCTTTACAATAACATCAACTTTGACACCATCGATTCCACCCTTTGCATTGATTAATCGCTCTGCTGTGAGTGCCCCTTGTGAAGAAGGAATGTCAAGGTTTGCCTGAGAACCATTCAGGTTATAAATTGCTCCTATTTTAAAGACGTCAGGGTTTGAGGTTGCCTTTTGATCTGCCAGGCCAATCTGGCCGGATAGACAGAGTAATACCCATAGTACAAGCACATATCTCCACCGATTCATACAGTATCATTCTATTCAAATGAGTTAAAAACTTCGGGATTTATCCTGAAAATGCTCTGCATTTTTATATGCTGGCCAGATGAGGATCCCTATAATTTTTGAGATATATAAAAAATCGAAACAGAAAGGTCAGAAAGCATGGATACATATGCAGATTATTGAATAGGTGTACCGGTTTTCATGCTCATGGTTTCAAAAAATCAGACCTATCTGATGGTAAGGTCAATATCACAACCAGAGTTCACCGGGATTTGCCTTTGATACCAAACTCCCGTTCCTGTCTGGAGAGTTTTAATCCAATGGCATCATTGAGTTCAGACAGAGTTGTATCCCTATCCTTTTTTACGTATTTTCTGTTGTATAAGCAGTCATTTAGCCTTTCCTGTTGCGACTTTTTTCCAGAAGAGCAAACCCTGATCATTCTGTAAAACATGAACAGGACAACCCCGATAAAGATTATGATAAATACGTAAAAAATCGTTTTCAGTCCGAAAACCGGTAACAGGATTGACCCAATGACGTCGCCATCCATATGTATTTTAGTGTTCGTTATTCTATAAAAATGTAAATATTAAAGAGGAGACAAGGGGATTGTGGGTTGAATGCTTATTAATCGGCCTTATTGGAACACTTGATGCAGTAATATCGGTCGCTAGTTCCTGTTATTTGTTTAGATCTGGAGGATTTCACCATGGTTTTCAAGAACAGGTTTTTTTCTGACTGACCTGGTCATGTAATAACGATTGTATGAAATCCGGATGTAAAAACACGTCTTTTTATCCAGTTGCTCACAAAATCATGATTTTTCTCATAGTGGACAAATTGGAAATTGAATTTACAATTTGTCCAAACATCATATCAGAATTTAGATAATCCATGAATATCTTAAAAACAGTCATGGGCATATAAGGAGAACAAAAAGATAAGGAAAAATGAGTTACTTTGCCTTCATTGCATGGAAATCATAATCAGGAACATAATTTTTTATCTCGTTTAACTTGATGCTTCCCGGAACTGTTACCGGGATATCCATCATCGTATAGAAATCCTCAAGGCTCATTCCGACATAGGTTGCCCCTTCCTCAATTGTCATGGATCCTTTAAGATCAATCAAATTCAGGTAATTGCCCCCCTGCTGAACACTCTCCAACGATGGAACCGTGACCTGCATAAGGCCGACAGTATTGAGTAGTGCAATCGCACCAAGGAAAATACACACAGTACCAACTACAAAGAGCAGGGATTGAACCTTTTTCCCGGCAAAAGTCATAGAAATTACAGGTGTTTTAGATGGGCAGACCTCTACACACGTGGTGCATCCGACACACTCGGTGGTATTCTTTACTGTCTTTCTCCCTGGATCAATCCCCATAGGGCAGGACTTGGCACATTTCCCACATTCCATGCAGTCAATCCGGGTAACTTTTGTCGGACTAATCAGTGAAAAAATACCAAACATGGCACCAGCCGGACAGAGATATTTACAGAAAAAGCGGGTATTCACAAGTGACACCAGAAGGACAACAACAAGGATAAAGAGTCCAATCCCATTTTCATTGAGAATTTCCGCCCCAGACCAGATATGAGCATATGCAACATAGGGATCATATGGTGAAATCCATATTGAAGCGGTAATCCAGGCCATGGCTATGACAATCACGAGGATAATGTATTTCAGTACCCTGAGTAGAAGATCATATTTTTCCGAAACTGAGAAATGTTTAGGATATATCTTCCCGATAAACTCAAAAATGGCTCCAAACGGACATATATTCCCGCATATAGCCCTGCCGAAAATGATGGTAAACCCAAGCGACAGAAACAACAGGGTCATTGTTCCTGAGAAGAGTTTTTGGAGATTCGCATGTCCTGACATCCACACCTGCAGATTTTCAAGCCCTCCAAGAGGACAGATTGCATGAACTGACGGAAAGACGTTACCGAGCGTGATATGCAGGTAATTGAGGATCAGGGAAGCGACCACGATGATCCCAAGAATAGCCCATCGGATATATCGTACGTTCATGATACTACTATATTCAATAACCCATGACCCAGGATGGGGTATTTCAGAGAAAAAACCTGATATCTACATCTCTGGAGATAAACGAATCATATCAGATCGCTCTTTTCCAGCCGAGTATTCTCATCATTTTTAGAATATGAATTGATACTCTCTTTTGTTCCTTATTAACTCATTGGTAATAGGGTTAACCTAAAAAAGAATCAGGGGTTGAACCGGCAGCCATGTCCCTGGCCACCATAACCATTCCCGGTCTGACCGGATCTCATTCCGGTTCCATCACGGAGTGGTGTCCCGTTGTTTGGGCAGTCATCGCGAAGACAGGTTCCATTCCCATACCCGCCATACTGTCCACCTGCATTCTGGTACGCCTGTCCACCATACTGATTGCCGGTTCCATCCTGTGGACCAGCCTGTACTGCCCCGGAGACCGGGAGGGTCACGGAAAGGATTACCAGAGCCGCGATAATACTGATTCCTACAAATCCAAGCGTTTTTTGTTTCATCATTTCACCAATCTTTTACTGAAACCCACCCTTTCCGTACTGGACTCCGGTTCCATCACGTGGTTGAGTCTGGTCATATGGGCAGTCTTGTGGGCAATCAGGGTTAATGCAGACACCTGTGCCAGCTGATCCGGACCCACTGTGTACCATCATTCCATTACCTCCCTGTCCGGCTGCTGAAACCGGCAGGACAAACATCAGGGCAATGAGGCCCACAATGAGGACTAACGCTATTGTTTTCATAATTCCCTCTTCACCGCTTTTGCGGTGCATAGACATACAATATGCACAATGTCATATAAAGGGCAAAAATGAGCCTGGTTATTCCCCTGAACCTGGAGGTTACCGGGGGATGGAATGCAGATAAAGAAACCAGTGACTATTTGGATAAAAAGAGAGAAAAACGTCAGGAAACGAAATTAACCATCGAAATATCCTGAAAAAAGGATGATTAGGGGGTTATTTTCATAGCCCGGTCATACACAAGTTCACTCCATGCCGGACTAACGCCGGTTTCAGGCTCTACATACGCCCGGTATCCAACAAAACAAGGCTCATCAGGTTCTATTCCTGAAACCCCTACTCCGGATTGTATAACAGAGGTTGTGTTTTTGCCATCATCGTTCCGGGATATTTTTGCTACATAGAGGTACTTTGCATTCGGATTATTTGGCAAATATTCTTCTGCAGATCCCGTATAATCCTTATTTGAAATACCGCCGATCCCGTTGAGTGCCCAGTCTCCGTAAAGGCCGAAGTTTGCATAGGTTGCCTTTCCTGTTGCAGCATGGTTCACACCATATACAATAATCTCTTCACCCGGTTTATCGCCCAGAGTTGTTTCGGTGGTATTG
The DNA here is from genome assembly GCF_003173355.1 of Methanospirillum lacunae. Lineage (NCBI taxonomy): Archaea > Methanobacteriati > Methanobacteriota > Methanomicrobia > Methanomicrobiales > Methanospirillaceae > Methanospirillum > Methanospirillum lacunae. Next base: position 14,215 of record NZ_QGMY01000009.1, read on the forward strand.
AGATAGACGGTATCCCTGCTTTCTCCAAGTACATCGATTCCCCGTTGAATGGCATCATATCCGTCAAAAAGCCAGACCTTTGTGGTTAGATCTTCCACATGATCTGTTCCGTGCCTGGCTATGATGGCTGCCCTGAGTTCTTCCACATCCTTCATCAGGTTTAGTTCCCTGGTTTCTCCCGTCCCCCGGGGAATAAGATTTGGAACATCATAATAGTCAGGTTCAGATTCATTTTCAGGAGTCAACCGGTATACAATGCCGGGTGTACTGTTCATGTAGGCATCTCCTTCAGTCTCATTGTGAAAGAGTGCAACCCGGTGCAGGGAGTTTATTGTATCTGTTTTGCTGTCAAGCCCTAAGTGGACCAGCGGTCCGGGAACCGTCAGGGTATGAATAATATTTTCAGGATAACCAGCCGAAAGAAGAGCATCACGTGCTTTCTGGTCTGCATGTTTATCTGCAGTTAATATCACGATAATTGGCTTTGAGAAAACGCCAGACTGATACGCTGGTTCAGCTTTCAGCCTATCCAGATTGATCGTATCTTCAAGACTTGCATACACCCTGCGATGCTCATCAGTATCAGGGAAGTACCTGACGCTCAGGAAATCAGCATAACTAAAATATTCACATTCCGGGGGAGTAACACCGACATAGACAAAAGCCTCATCAGGCCTCATATGGAAATCAAGCCATAACCCGGCATTGTCCGGTTCAATAGCTGCATCAGAAAGAGAATTATTACCGGTCTGTCCGGGAGCTTTTGGAACCTTAAACGTCATATATGGCGCTGTTGGATTATTTCCATAGCAGGATGGAGATATACCAGCATTATACATGCCCAGGACATCCACAGTCTCCATTTTCCCGTCATTCACTTGAAATCCTGCATTTTCAAATGCCTGGATGGTGGCATTTTTGGTGACAGGTATTGTATCAGCCAGAGCAGGAACAAGCAATAATGTGGTTAATACAAAAAAAATGATGACATTTTTTAGAAAATTGCTCATTTGTAGAGTTTTTAAGTTCGTTGAATATATAGATATTGTGAAATTGCCAGGGCTTTCTGTAGTTCTATGTGATTATACTATTCCAGGGTCGTTGATCTTTTCATCACTGTGAGAAGATACACAATCATAGTGGGGAGAAACTCACAACTGTTTTAAAAACCACAATACTATTACATTATGTCTGAATTTTTTGAAAAAAGAGCGATAGTCTGGGATAAGGATCCAAGACGTGTTCTGATGTCAGAGGCCATTGGTAAAGCAATGGTTCACAGGATCAACCCTGAAAAAACAGATATTCTTCTGGATTATGGAACCGGGACCGGTGCCATCGCATTGCAATTTGCAAAGTTCGTGAGAAAAATTATTGCTGTTGATTCAGCAGAGGCTATGCTTGATGTTTTGAAAAAGAAACTCACAGATGAGAGGGACACAATTATTGAACCACGGCACTGGAGCATAGAAGATGATATTACCATTCTGCCACAAGTAGACATTATTACATCCTCTATGGTCCTACATCATATCAAAAATACTGAACAGGCAGCCCGGGTCTTTTACTCACTTATAAAGCCTGGAGGAAGAATAGCGATCGCTGACCTAAAACCTGATGATGGTGAATTTCATGAACCCGGAATTGCAGAACATGACGGATTCTCGCAAAATTTCCTGGCCGACCTATTCAGATCTGCAGGTTTTTCAGAAATCGAGTTTGAAGATATTGTTACGATCAGTAAAACAGGTTCAAAGACAAAAACTGCACGTGATTTCACAGTTTTTCTGATGACAGCAACGCGAGAACATAAAGTCTCGTAAATAATATCCTTATTTGGGACTGATCTGATAATATTTCCTGATATAATTCAGGACTTTTTCAGACTCGCTCCACCTTTGATCGAGTTTTGTGATACTGTCTGATATTTTATCAACCTGTTTCTGAACAACCTGACTCTTATCTTCAGTGAGATAAATATCAGCCAGCGAAATAATGATAGACAGAGGATTTCTGATATTATCATTCAGAAATGCCATTTGAGCGAGATTACGCTGGATCTGATCAAGAAGTTGATTCTTCTCCTCTTCAAGTTTCTTTTTATTTGTAAGATCTTCACCTGAAGAGAGTGTGCCAAGGGTCTGACCTTCCGGAGTTCTTATAAGAGTATTTACCCATGAAACCGTGATTATTTTATTTTCCCGGGTAATAATCTCATTTTCATTTGAAAAGTACATTTCACCGGTAGAATGAATGATATTCTGAAACACCTCTTTGGTGGACTCTATCATTTCAACAGGAATAAACGTATCAAACCAGTTGAGCCCAATGATATCATCAACAGATGCACCAAGCATTTCTGCCCCTTTCCGGTTGATAAGGACGATGGTTCCATCACGGGAAAGGACGATTATCATGACTTCAGCTATATTGAGATATTGTTCGGCACGGTCACGTTCTATCCTGATAACCTCTTCAATCCGTTTCTGCTCAGAAATATCAACAATACTCCCGATCATCCGGGTTGGAGTTCCTGATTCATCCCATGAAACCACGGAACCTCTGTCCATCACCCATTTCCAGGACCCGTTCGAGGTCCTAAGCCGGGTTTCAACTCTCCATCGACTGGTGCTGCCAGAAATATGCTCATGCAGTGAGGAAAGAACCCGTTCACGATCTTCCGGGTGTATTCGTTTCTCCCAGGAATCAAAGACTGGTTTAATATGTTCTTCTTCAAGGATTTTGGCAAATGCAGGGCTGTAATACACTTCCCCGGTCTTCATATTCCAGTCCCAGAGACCATCTGAAGTTGCATTCATAGCGAGCCTGAATGTCTCTTCACTTGCTTTAAGTTCCTCTTCCATCAGTTTTTTGTCAGTCACATCAGTGGATATCGAGACAACCTCATGGGAAGGAAGCCTGAACAAAGAAGTGTCATAATATCTCATTCGACCATCAGGTGTCTTAACTTCAGCCTGGTAGAGAACAGGTTCTGTTCCTTTGTGTACTTCTCGTAGTCGTGAAACCAGATCGGGTGTATGGATAACAGTGCCGATATCATCCAAAGTCCTGCCAATAACATCTGATTTTTGTTTGTTTTCGTACTTGAGAGCAGTGGAGTTGATATCTTTAATCTTATAATCAACGTCCTCCTTTCCATCACCAGTTACTTCATAGATAGCAGCCCCACTGGGCATTGTATCAAAAATCCCCCGGAAGAGGGATTCTTTCTCTTGCAATCGTTCTCTACTTTCTTTATTCATCTGGGAAAGAATCGTGATGACTGAGGCTATTATAATAAAAATGAATACTCTGACTAATGCTTGGAAAACAACATCAAAATCCTGATAAAATAGAATAATAAGAGAAAAATAGATCAACGAAAGAAGAACTGAAAAAACAAACCCACGCTTTTGATAAAATGTACAAGCGATTAAGATCGGAAAGTAATAGAGATTTTGGAAAACAATGGATATTCCCATCTGCAGGAAATAGAGGCTGATTCCAAGACACAGAAGGGTAGAAAATACCAGGGCTACAAAAGGCAACTGTCTGAAATCAAGACTACCCGGGGTGATATCAGGTTGGGACATTATAGACCTGTATTCTGAAAGCCTAGAGTAGAACTTACTTTGAGATCATTTAGGTTTGACGGTTTTATGATCACACCAAACCTAACAGGATCCGGGTTAAAAAAGTCGAAATAATCCAGGATGCGGTGATAATTATTGGAAAAATTAAGAGAGTTGTTTGGTAAACGCAGCCAGATGGTTTTCAGATCCACTCTTGAGATTTTCGTACACAGTCTTCAGATCCTCTCTGGTTGTGTTTGCAATTGCTCTATCAAGATCTGCTATGTCCTGTTCCTCAATCTTCACACCAGCGCTCAGAGCATCTACTAGTGATTTATTGCCAAGTTCTTTTAATGAGGCAGAAAAATCCTGAATTTCCGTTGGAGCGCTACCGGGTGTAAGGTTATACCGGTCCAGAAGGAACTTCACCGATTGGGTATGAGTTGTTTCGGACTGTGCTATGTTGTCAAACACCGGCAGGGAATACTTTTCGGACCATTCAGCATAGAGATCATGGCTCATCTGTTCTTCGCTGTGCATGAAACGCAAATCAGCAATTTCAATCTCTGACAGGTTATAATCCAGAGGGTCTGGAATGTTCAGAAGATTTCCTCCTTGTATGCCGCCATATCCCTGTGCCGATACTGATGCCGGGAGAATGACTGCAATGGTTAAAAGACCAATGAGTAACTCAATTTGTATCAAACTCTTTTCACCTCCGATGATGCCGAAGAAACCATACATCATAGAAGTATTAAAATGAAGGAGTCTGATCCAGTTCCCCCCGAATAATGAGGTTACCGAGGGGAGTATACCATTACAATACTACAAATTAGTACTTTTCACTCTGATTCAGTTGAGTATGTGATCCAGATCTTCCAGAAGTGCCTTTGCAGATAAATATCTATCACCGGGGCTGGATGCCAGGCATTTCTGGATAATCGGGAGAATTTCAGCACCTTTTCGCTGTAAAAAAACCGGCTCCTTTCCTGAAGGAATGGTTGCTTTGCCTGTCAGAAGCTCTGAAAATACCATCCCGATCTCCCAGATATCAGTGCCATACCCACAGTCCGGTGCCTGTTGATGCTGCTCTGGTGCTGCATATCGTGGAGAAAACCCGGATATAGACCACCGGGATGGGCCTGACCTTGCAAGCCCCCAGTCGGTCAATTTCACAGATCCATCGCTTGTGAGCAGGATATTTGAGGGTTTTATATCACAATGAGCCACTCCCCGCTCATGGGCATAAACCAGGGCTGATACAAGGCTTCTGACGATCTGCAGTCCCCTGACAACATCTACTGGTTTTTTAATATCTGCAAGAGTTCCGGGCAGGTATTCAATTTCAATATAGGGAACAGGGAGTATGTTTGCTGATAACACCGCTGCAATATGCGGGTGATCGAGATCTTTCCACACACTTATCTCCTGCATAAACGACATCCCGGTCTTTTCATCAACCCTGCGTGGAACTTTGACAACTACTGCAAGATTATCAGAGATCCGTTCTGCATACCAGATGATACCAACTCCTCCTTCCGTTAGGATCCTGACATTTCTGTACCGGTTTGCTGGAAGAGGAAACGGCAACGGTGTTAAGGTTTTTTCAGATCCCTCAAACGGGTATCTGTTCCTGACAAGTTCGGTCACCCCGTACATTCCGAGAATAAACGAGAGTCCCAGTGAACCATAGACCAATAAAGGGAGCGGATACGTAAACTGAAGAAGATTAGCATACTGCCTGACAAAAAAGAGAAGACAGAGTATCAGAGTCGAGGAGATGATCAGGCCAAGCCCGACTGACATAATAAGATGCCATGAAAGATACCACTTAAGCAGCATGACCAGATGCAGGACAATAAGCAATGAAAAGAAGATATACATTACAGGAAGAGACACATTCGCCGCATTACCCATCCCTGCATTTCCTCCATGCTCCATCTCTCCACCCATACCTCTATTTCCATGTTGTACAGGAGTAGATAATAGAAGGAGTATCACGACCACGTACAACCCGGCAAGTATCAGATTGAGAGCCCGGATTACCTGATTGTGTAACTCAGGTTTTGTTTTGATAGTTTGAGATCCTGGAAAGATAGTGGTCTTCATGAAAGTAATTGATCAGGAATTTCCTGAGAGATATAAAAAGGCTGCTCCCAGAGGTCCTGGTGAGAGCTCAATAAGGTCTTCATTTTTTAGTGTTACAGGATCATGTGATACAGGTTTGCCATTGAGATATGTACCACCTTTGCTGTTACCATCCTCAAGGGTCCAGACACCGACCCTTTTTCGCAACCAGGCATGAGGCCGCGAAGCACGGCTTACTGACCGGTATTCATCTCCAAGAATGATTGCCGGTTCAGTGAAGAGAGCCTCCTCTGTCTCCTCACCTCTTCCAATCCGGTATAATTCGCTCTTTAATTCATACCTTCGTCCACTATCAGAGCCGTTGGTCAGGGAAAGAGCAGGTCCGGTTCCAGGAGAGATCTCCCGCAGTCCCTTCTTTGCAGCCTCAATCCTGTCAGAAAGGCCTGATATTCCTGATTCTGATACAGAGGAGAAAAGGGCAAGGTTGCGGGTGGCCTGATCCAGACCACCGGGAATGAGAGAGTAATAAAATACCGGCTGACCATGGTTTACCGGGTCATCAGATACCCCTATCTCCTTTCTGATCAGACCAAGAGAGAGAAGCCGGGTCAGATGTTTTTTGGTATTTTCATAACTCGTAGAGATCTCATGGGCCACCTGCCTGACGGTCCGGGGTTTGGTTCCCATGAAAGACAACATCTGAAGCCTGACCGGACTTGCCAGAACATCAAGGTATTCAGAGAGCTCAGCGATGAACTCAGGATCTGAACCTGAAAGGATCGTCCGATCTTGGGAATTTTCAGATGTCATATCAATCAGTTCCTTCTTGATTGGTCCTTTCATCATATCATCTCTACCCCTGATAACCTTCGGGTTTAGAGGGAGAACAGATCCCATTTTAGGCCTTGATATTGCAGGCTGAAGTATGTGTATCTATACACCGCCCAGGCGGAGATACATCATGAAAGCAATTGTATTAATCCTCATCGTGGGCCTTATCGCCCTCGCAACTGTTCTTCCGGTATCAGCAGCCGGACAGAATGGAAATGGACAGATGCTACAGAATGGTACAGGAACAGTTGGTACTGGTGTGTGTCCCAACCCCGACTGTAATCTTGCTGATTGTCCAAATAACCAGACTCCACCCAGAGATGGGACTGGAATACAGTATGGAAAATCTGAACAATAAAGAGGTTTGAGTTAATGAACAAAAGAGTCCTTGGAATTCTTGGAATTACTCTTATTTCTGTTCTGATCATTCTGATTATCGTCCTTCCGGCATCGGGTGTAGGTAATACAGGCCCGCGTGATGGAGTCGGTAACCAGGGTGGATATCATGCCCATCAGTATGGTTCTGGGCAGCAGAGTGGGTCCGGGACCGGATCCTGTATCAGTGAGAAATGCCCGCATTACGGGTCATCAGGTCGGGACGGAGCCCGCATGGAGTGTGAGGCATACGCTAACGGACATCGAAATGGTATGCATTCAGGATCAGAAAGCCGGGGGCATGGATATTCGATGAAAGGATAAATAATGTAAATAAAACTGGAATATGTAACTCATTGTTTATCTATACATTTAGAATATCATATGAACTATGCATCAGATAGTTCGCAAATCATCGGAAACCACATGATACCCCTGTCATCGCTATTGTTCTTCAATTATTTCTAAAATTGTTCTAAAGCCAACGATGAACCGAGACTCTTCATGGAAGAATGGAGATCTTCTCTTTCGTGTGCCGGTTTGTTTCGCATTCCGGCAACGACATACACCTCTTTAACATCAAATTCCAGTAGCTCAAACATCTTTTTCGTGTAATCAAAATACAACCGGAATAGATTTGAGTCAGGATTGCCTTGAGTAAATACAAGTATCAGTTTTTTTCCGGCTTTTTCTTCCTTGAAATACGGGGAGAACCGTGGAGAGAATTGTGCGAACAACCTATCGGTAAATATCTTCGCTTGTGCACTCATCTGTCCCATATAAACCGGTGAACCAAGAACAAGGGCATCGGCACACTCAATAGCATCATAAAGTATCTGCATATCATCGTTGATGACACAACCCCTATCGCTATTTTTACAATAAAAACAACCTCGACACGGAATGATGTCAAGATCATTGAAACACCAGGATTCAGTTTTGGCACCTTGTTCTTTCGCACCTTCGAGTATTTTGTGCACTGTCCAGGCAGTATTGCCCTCTTTTCGCGGGCTAGCAATAAATCCAATGATTTTCATTATACCTTCTTGAACCTTCTGAGAAATCTTATATCTCTGTCACTCTATTGTTTTCCGGTACCAATAAGGCTGAATTGCACTTGTAAGGGTGTACGCGAGTTCATCCCGAAATAATATAAGAAAGAGATACCAGGCAATACTATACACCTTTTTAAAAATTACCGGTATCATTAATGCTAATCCTTGTTCTCTGCTTATGCCGTACTACGTGAGAAAACCGCCCCATATCCTCCTCCCAGTTTCTGCCTGGCTTCAGCAAGTCCATTTTCGAGAGCCTGCCTATCCTCTGTTTCTGAATATCCGGTATCGTCGATCATCTCAATTGCTGTCTGAAACGCCTGTTCTGCAGCCTGATACTGCCCAAGGATCAATGAGACCCGGCCAAGACCAGCATATGCTGCCCATGCTGAATCTTCACCACCACACAAAGAGCTGGCTGTCTTATACGCGTCTATTGCTGATTGGTACCGTTTCGAACCTTCTAGTGCATACCCAAGACCCAACCAGGCATCATATGAATTTGAATCCAGATTGATTGCTTCTTCAAACTGCTTTTTAGCATCAAGAAATGATTCACTTGCAATAAGTTGATTACCTTTGGCTATTGATGATGAAACAGTCGGGATCTCCACATTAGTACCTGAAATATTTCTGGGAATGTAGAAATCAGGGAGAATACTGGTATCAGTCCGGTCAAGTACCCAGTCCGGAGCACCGAGCCAGCCCTGGGTATACCCCTCTTCAGCTAAAACGAGGGGAGCGATTGAAAAAATCACTGCCAGGAAACCGCAGATATAGAGCATTACACTCTCCATATAACCGATTTTAATTCTCGTTTTCTTATTATGCATAGGGTCACCTTGACGGGAAATGAGAAATACTTTCTACCGCCACTATCGTCACACAATATCGGGATTATATTCAAGAACAATTGCACAAATTTGTTATACTTCTACACCGAGGGGTCATTTAGTCAATGAGGGAGATGACAAGAATATGAAAAAAATGTTGGCAGTATTGATTCTGAACAGAACCAATACAGGATGGGTACTTCTCATTGCACTGATCATCATGATGATATGCACTATCCATGTTGCAGCATTGCCAACGGTCATGTTCCCACTCAAACCTTCCCCGATAACTGGCCCATACCAGGATGCTGAATTTCTTACTATTGCCAATGAGACAATCTACGGGTTATCTAATCAAACGATACCAAATGGCACAACCCTACGGGAACTCCAAACCACCCAGCAGAAACTTGCAAAGATGAATATCAGCCCTGATCTTTATCCACGTGCAAGGCAGATTAATGCATATCTCTATTACACATCAAAAGCCGGGGATGCATACTCAGATGCCATGAGTCTGGCAAGTAAGCCATATTCACCAGCATATACTGATAGTTCAGTAACCAGTGAAGCAAAAGAGTATCAAATTGCATCACAGGTTATCTGGAATCAGATCATGGATCTCTATCCAGGGGTTTCTCCATACCGGCTTGAAACATCGAAGACACCATACTCACCAAACGAAGATCCAACGTTCAAATGGCCGTATGATCCAGTGCAGACATATGCCATTGGTGACCTCTGGTAAATTCAGGTACCTTTCGACGAAAAAAGGGATCAGGCTGATAAAATATTAATCAGATTTTTCAATCTCTGCCATCAACCGATCCATAACCTCGTCTATTGCTCTCCAGGTTGGAGAATCCTGTTTTTTTCCAATAAACGGATGGCCGGAATCCCCGGCTTCCCGCATTTTTATATCAAGGGGAATCTTTCCAAGGAATGGAACATGATGTTCCTGTGCTATCCGTTCACCCCCACCGCTTCCGAAGAGATCAATGGTACCATGGCAGTGGGGACAAGTAAGCCCGCTCATATTCTCAATAACACCAAGGACCGGAATCTCAAGCATCCCTACAAAGGTGATTGCTTTGGTTGAATCCAGGGTTGCAACATCCTGCGGTGTTGTTACAATCACAGCCCCCCTGATATTTGGCGCTATTTGTGCAATTGTAAGAGCCTCGTCCCCGGTGCCAGGTGGTAGATCCACAATCAGGTAATCAAGACTTCCCCACCTGACATCAGAAAGGAACTGTCTGATCACTCCCATCTTGATTGCTCCCCTCCATACTACAGGATCGGATTTTTTCTCCAGCAGGAAAGCCATTGAAATGACTTGAAGGGTTCCTGTCATCCTGACCGGGACCAGCATCTGCCCATCACCAAGGAGCTGATACTCTTCAAGCCCCAGCATCTTGGGAACATTTGGTCCATGAATATCCAGGTCTAATAATCCGGTCTGCTTTCCAAGGGCAGAAAAAGCATATGCCAGGTTGACAGCAACCGTGGACTTCCCAACTCCTCCTTTTCCTGAAAGAACCAGGATTACATGCTTGACATCAATTTTCGCTTTTTCTGGAGTTTTATGTGCAGGAACCGGACGTGGGGTTTGAATTTGATCATCAACGTTCGGTTCATGTGGAGAATCTATTTTTTCAGGTGAACCATCAGCCATGTTAGGACTCCGTTATTCATGCAACAGGGAAACCAACTCTACAAATTCAGAGAAAAGGATGCTGACATCAGATGTCTGATCTGAAATTCCAGATGATAGTGTCCATGTTTGTGGGCACATAATAATTACACATATGAGTAATAATTACTTTGCATTATAAACCAGAATCAAAGGATCAGTAAGTGAGAGAAAACTGGTTTTTCATTTACCCAAACTGGTATGTTGATCCAACCGTATTGAGTATCACCTGATTCGGCATCTCTTCAGTTAACTGGGTTATTGCTTCCCAACCGGTGCAGTGTAATGGAATTACATATTCAGGATCAATCTCTTTCATGGCAGCAACGGTTGGATTAATTATCCTGCTAAAGAACGAACCAGAAAGATGAAATCCTCCGATAACTGCATAGATCTGGTCCATCCCGGTGATCATGCGGGCATACCGGATCGTATTGATGACTCCTGCATGAGCACACCCGGTAATAATCACCAGGCCTTTTTCTTTGAGATTGAGGATAATAGCCTGATCATCATGAAACTCATCAGGAACCCATGAGTCAGAATCTTCAACATAGTAAACAGGATTACTCTGTTCAAATTCAGTAGTTCGTTCAATATCACCGGTTATCAGGATCCGGTCATGCCAAAACATGGTAGGTCCTGATGTAAAGAGAAGTTCTGCTCCTGCATTCCTGCATGCATTCAGATCCGGAGGAGCAATATCAATGAAGGGTTCATTAGAGAACCGTTTCTGCCTCCTTGAAAATGAACCAGGGTGAACATATACCGGAACCGGCCGGCCTGCACACTCCAGAACTTCAATAAGAGAACCCACGTGATCATCATGACCATGGCTGATCACCAGAGCAGCAATATCTTTCAGGGATATGCCCAGTTGGTTAGCATTATACTGAAGAGAGATCTTTGAGGCACCAGCATCCATCAAAATCGATATCGACTCATTACCTGACCATGTTGTAATATACAGTGAAAGACCGTGCTCAGCCAGCAAAACCTCGCCATTTGAGAGGGGTGGCCTTTTTACAACAGATGATGAATCTGACCTGAGGAGGTCAGTATAATTATCAACAAGGACCGTTATCTCGGCTCTGTCTATCTCCTGAAGTCTCATTCGTTAGCCATGACCTGACGTTCTTCCTCGGTTACTTCAGCAAGGACTTCTGCAGTCGGACCTATTTTGATGATCTTTCCAAATCGCATGAGAGCACAGCGGTCACATATGTCTCTCACAAACTCCATGTCGTGAGACACAACAATGAACGTATCTTCCATCTCCTCACGGGCATGCAGGATAGAATGTTTCACATCAACCTTTGTTATCGGATCCATCGTCCCTGTCGGCTCATCAAGGACTACAATTGTCGGTTCCCGGATTAAAACCTGGGCGAGGGCAACCCGGTGACGTTCACCCTCACTCAGAGTTCCCGGAAGGCGGTTCAAGACTTCTTTGCTCTTTTCTACTGTAAACCCTGCCATCTTCAAGGTGATAATCGCCTTCTGCTTCGCAAGCTCTTTGGGAAACTCAAGGCCAATGGCATCGGTTAGGTTATCAAGCACCGTCCTGTGTGGAAAGAGATCATATTCCTGGTGAAGAAGTCCGATGTATTGTTTTGCCCGACCACGGTTGTCAAACCCGGGCTTGGTCATATCAACCCATTCATCACCGACCCTTATGTTCAGTTCACCACTGGTCGGCTCGATGATACCGGCAATCATCTTTGAGAGAGTCGTTTTCCCGGCTCCCGAAGTACCGATGATTCCAAAGATCTCCTGATGGTTTACTTCTAACTGAATGTTATTGACTGCACGGATAAGTCCGCGATCTAGTGAGACATACTGTTTTACCAGATCGCGTGCCTGGAGAATCGGTTTACCACACTCAACACCACAGAACACTTCATCATCATGGAATCCTTTCATGAAGACAGCCATGACATCTTTTGGAGACCCGGATGCTTTGATCTCGCCATCTTCAAGGAGAATGGCTGTAGTTGCAACCTCATCAAGAATCTGGGTGAAATGAGAGGTTACGACCATTGACATTCCTGATGCTGCAGCAGCCTCCTTGAGCATTTTGTGAACCAGGTAGGCAGTCTTTGGATCCAGTGTTCCGGTCGGCTCGTCTGCAAAGAGACAGAACGGCTCCTTTGCCAGCTGACGGGCGAGAACCACACGCTGTTTTTCGCCACCAGAAAGATCCCGGGCAATATGCATCATCCGGTGTGAGAGCCTGACCTGATCGATGAGATCTGCAGCCCTGGTTATGGCTTTTCCGGCAGGATACCCGATATCATCAAGAGCGTGAAGAACATTATCAATGACCCGGTCATTTCCATACAAGGCAAAGGTCCGCTGGAACATGATCGCATTCCTGGCCAGGATACGCCGTTTCAGGAGTTCCTGATCTGGGTTCCAGAAGTCAACATCTATTGCAGAGAGGATACCCCCACATTTAGGGCATTTCTGACCTGAATGGCTCTGAACAGTGACATATTCACATGATGGGCAGGCCGCAATATGGTAGATGATTCTGCCCGTGGTAGGTGGCTGGTCAATTCCACGAAGCAGGTGAATCAGAGTTGTCTTTCCTGCCCCGCTTCTGCCGATGACGCCAAGGATCTCTCCTTCATCAAGAGTAAAGGAGACATTTTTCAGGGCATATATTCCATCAAACGAAAGAGAGAGGTTTTCTATTGTAATAAGGCGGGTCATATGTATGTAATAAATAAGGATTATTCAACGGTTATATCGACACTTATGGTTGCATCTATCAGAAGATCAAAGGAGATTTTATCAAGCCAGCCTGATTTCTGAAACATGTGCATGAAACAGATCCCTGCACATGCAACACCGGGATATTTTGCAAGTAATGCTTCTGCCTCCTCGATCTTCACCGGTACACCAGGCATAGAGAGCCCTCCCATCAGTATAAAGACCGAGGGGTTGGTAATCTTGCAGGGCTCTCCAAGTTGAAACCCGAGACCCTCTGTATACACCATCTTTCGTGACTCATCCTCATGGAGATAGGGAGCAAATAGAAACGTACACGGAAGTGATCGGGCAGCATAACAGAGCAGCTCCACAAAAGGAGTGCAGGTTCCGGGCACACCGAAAAAGACCACTTCAGCACCCTCCGGAAGGGACCATGTTTCAAGATATTCTTTAAACGGCCGCAGCATTCCAGGGATTCCCTGAAGAGTACTATTTTTCATATCTATCCTCCATTCTACCTGATCGGGATCGGCATGATGCCGAACTCCAATCAACCACACATGTGAATAGATTTGTACAAATAAGATTTATATACTTCTACCCACATGAGCCTTAACACCCCATAAAGAAGAGACACAAACCCAATCGGGTTTTTCTAAGTTCCTGATACCGGATGATTGCCCTCATTGAAAGGATCATATAAAAAAGATCGAAAGGAGTGCCCATTCTCCAGGTACACGAGTCCGGGAGAACTCCTTATATTGCCGGGGTGATTGAAACGGTTCCTGCAATCATTGCAAGATTATCAATACCAGCTGTAGCATCGTCCATAGATGAATAGAATCCTACTATAATCGAAACTTTCTCGTCAGTACTGAGAACATAGACTCCAGCAGTGTTGTTTTCCATCGTACCGTACATTACAACACCATCTGAGACCACAATCGGATCCGCAGCAAAAGGAGTAATTCCAGCCCCAATCATAAAGTTGTCTAAGAAATCCTTTGCATTTCCGGTTGAAAGTTTCTGACGGATTGGGTTGTCCATTACATAAATCGCATATGTAGGGAGTGACCCCGTATCATTAGTAATAAAGGTAGTTGGACCCACACTGGAATCTTTTGTTTTTTCCGTGGTTCCCGGTGGTATCATCACAGTAAACACAGTGGTTGACGAGCTGTTTACCGAAGATTCATCAACAGTAACCTGCTTCCACCCGGTAAAATCTATCGCTGCCATAGCCCCGGTTCCGAGTACCATGAGAACAACGAGTAATACTAATATACCTCTCTTCATCTCTATCCCTCAGGATAGAACACTCTTACAGGTTACAATATATAATTTATCGCATCCGTTAGACAGATGATGAGGTATTTATAAAAAGTAAATTATTCTAAAGATTACTCTCATGTATTGAGTGTTGATTCAGATTGTCATCGATGGCAAATTTGAAAGCACATATCCTGAAATTTCGTATTCTGAAAATTATTCAGATTGATCACCCTGGCGAATGGTATACCCTCTGGGACATACGCCTCCGTCATGCTTTGGACAAACGGTCTCATCCTTTCTGGGACAGATCCCTTCACTGCGACGCGAACATCCCAGAATTTCTATGGTTTTTCCATTTACAAGAGCGTCAATAACCTTTTTCCGGGCTTCATGAAGGTCTTTCCAGAGAGTTTTTCGGGAAATTCCCAGATTCTGGGCAGCTTCTTCCTGTTCAAGCCCCTCCAGGTCAACAAGGCGTAAAATTTCGACCTCATCAGGCCGAAGCAAAACCCGCAGTTTTTCATCCCAGATATCGCACTGAGGACCATAACACTTGAGCGGGCCGCACCCTATCGGTCCCCGCCTCCCCCGTGGTCTCCCCCGCCGTGGAGCATTCAGCTCATAATCATCTGGATCAACGGCCATGCTCATACATGGTCACTTCTTGTTTTTTTAGTACTCATCTGCGGCAACATGATAACCAGGGGATGAGTTTACCTCTTCATCGCTACACAACCAACAAGTCCGGGAGCTGCAAGGTGCCTTCACCACGATATATCCCCATGATAATGGCAGGAGAAATTAGCATACATATTACCCGGATACGGAGGCAGATGAAACAGTCGTGCAAGGAAGAATAAATTCTTCACAGATGAGCATTCTGGATTTAACTCACCATAAGACACGGAAGGTTATCTATCAATTCATACCACAAATCAGGCACAAACAAAGGATTGTTTTCATCATACCTGATCTTCCTGTTACCGAATGAATCCAGGGTATTATTTCTTTCCCACATTTTTTCTAAATGAGGTTGCAATTTCAATTTTACAGATAATATTTAAGCAAAAATATAATACTCAGGGAGTAACAAGCATAGTATCTGTAACAGATACGGGGGTACAGGGATGGACAGAGAAATCCGGATTAATAATTGGGTGAACCGAACAGATACATGTGAGGCACATTATCAGATTAACTTTCTTTATGATAGGAAATTCGATGTAAGGAGAATCAGTAGGTTTTCTTGCTATGTGCAGAGAACATACATCGGAGTTCGCGGGGTGGCATCATGAATATCAATCCCTCTCGGTTTTTTACCAGTTTGATCAGTGTCTGGATTGTTCTTGTCCTGGGTGGTTTAGCATCTGGGTCCGGAATCTCTTTTGAACCAGGTCACACCGGCCCTGATTACAACTTTTCCGGGAATTACTCATCCGGTCAGATTACCGTAACCGGAGCAGGTACATATTATCTCACTGATAATCTGACTGCTTCTTTATCAGAGTATGCAATACAGGTCAATACTTCTGATGTTATGGTGGACGGAAATCGAAAATCAGTCACCGGAACCGGAGAGAATGGGATCCGGAGTACACCCGAGGGCAATAATACCACAATTACTCAATTCAGTATGATAGCCGGGTTTGGAACCGCAATTTATTCACAGGGTACCGGGGGAGAAATATCTGATAATTCGGTATATAGCAACGGGTGTGCAATTGTTGTCAAAGGAACTGGCACTCTGGTCACCGGGAACAATGCCAGTAGTAACTCAGAGAACGGCATCTATGTGACCGGTAACAACGTACATATCACAGAAAATATTGTAAATGATAATACGTGGTCAGGAATCAACACCACAGGGCTGTATAATTATATCACCAGCAACCAGGTGAAAAATAATCTGAAGAATGGTATTGCTTGTCAGAATGATGCCATCATTACTGGAAATACGGTGACCGGCAATGTGAGAGATGGTATCCTGACATGGGATAATGCCACAATCTCTGAAAATACTGTGAGTGAGAATCAGAGATATGGCATGAAAACGACTAATAATGTAACTTTTTTGAAGAATACGGTCAATTACAATCATGAAGATGGTATCTTTACCGGTAAAAATGCGTATGTTTTTGGCAATGATATCTTCAATAACCTGGCATATGGCCTTTATGTAGGAAATTATGCCACTATTCTTGACAACAACATCTCAAGCAACGAGGAATATGGCCTTTATGCAGGGAATTACGCAAATATATCTGACAGTATTGTAAATGGAAATGCGTGGGGCGGTGTTGTAGCAGGAAATTATGCAGGAGTTTTAAATAATCTCGTCAACGGCAATCAGGGATCTGGCATTGATGTCTCAAATAATGCACAGGTTGTCAATAATACCGTATCAGATAACCTTGGCACTGGAGTTTTTTCCTTACATGGTGCAGAGATACACCACAATACTATAACCAACAACTATGATTGTGGTATCAACGGCTGGGGTACAGCAAATATCACAGACAATATGCTAAAAAATAGCACGTACGGTCTTTTCCTGCCAGATAACAGTGTCAATGTAAACGTTACGGAAAATACCATATCCGGATCCACTGATACAGGAATATATATCGATGGTGGTGGTTGGAACGCAGGATCTGGAAACATCTACAACAACAATCTCATAAATACCGTTTCAGTCGGAGGAACAGGATACCTGCCCTATTTCACCTGGACTAATCCAAAAGGGCCACAACCAGGAACAAATGTAATAGGAGGGCCATACATCGCTGGAAACTACTGGGGTAACCTGAATGGGACCGGCTGGTCAGATCTCCAGGAACCAAATGTATCCGGGTATTCTTCTATACCATATGAAATAGTCAGGGAGTCCGGGGTGTATGACACCGTACCACTCGTCAGATCACTCAATACCATCTCCTCAACCAATGATAAGTGGACGATCAACTATCCACATGGAAATATATCGTATCTGCATCTCTCGAACGCAACATACATAATACAGGCAAAACCTGGTGCCGATATTCTGAATGTCTCAATAGACAACGAACCAGTCGGACCGGTGAGTAACTGGACATTTAAAAATATCATTTCAGACCACTCCATCTCCTCTTCTGGACAACCGACACCCGGACAGGTGCATGCGTTCTTTGCACTGAATGCCACATGGGGATCAGCTCCACTCACGGTTGCGTTTACTAACCAATCTCTCGGCAGTCCGACCTCGTATTTCTGGAATTTCGGGGATGGGGACATTTCAACAGACCGGGATCCGGTTCACACATACACCACTCCGGGAGTGTATTCAGTCTCGCTGAAAGCATTCAATGACCAGACCGGGGGAATTGTGATGCTCAACAACGCAGTGACCGTGACTGCAGGAGATGTTCCCTCTCCCACTCCTACACCGGTGCCGGGAGAGATCACAGCAGCATTCTCAGCAGATCAGACAACCGGGGGTGCTCCCCTTCAAGTCCGGTTTACTGATCACTCAATTGGAAATCCGGCATCCTGGATATGGGATTTCGGGGACGGGAATCTTTCAACACTGCAGAACGTCACTCATACCTACTCATCCATGGGATCGTTTTCGGTGAGCCTGACTGCACAGAATGGTATATCAACAGGAAAACTCGTGAAAACAGGTTATATCATCATTACCTGACAATCAGCACCTGATATTACTCACTTTTTTTTGACACATTACCGGTATATTCAGAAAAAACCTGAAGTTTATACGTAGAGTTCTCATCGGGCTGATGTATTAGGTATGCATTCCAAATCTCCTGGCCGGTGAAACCAGGATATCAGTTTATATCAGTTGGAATCCAGGATACAGTCGAGGTTCCAGCCCGATATCAGAACGAACGTCCCATAACATTGATAACGATCACTTAACCCATCGATTCTAGATAATACCCGGAAACTTTTGTTCCCCCTGCATTATTATTTTTCAGATTCATTTCAAAAATAATAATAAGCTTTAATTTAGTATAACTAATTGTGATATATCATGCAATAAACTGTATAAGATACAACAAATTAGAATTTACTAGAATTATTTGCATTAATGAATCCTAAACATCATACCATACATGCAGGAGTATTATGAAAAAATTAGCATATCTGGTCATTCTGACCCTGTGCTGCAGTATCCTACCAGGGTTGGCACTCGCAGATTCTGATCTTGCATATGATCTCGGATCCAGGGCAGCCACGGTTGCGATGGACCTGCTCAAGTTCGAACCCGGCGACGAGAACATCCTTGCCCTTACGAATGCAGGTCATGCACTGATCAAAGGAGAGACAACTGAACGGGCACTTTCAGGCATAACTAATGTGACCGGCCTTCAGAATGGAAACGGGAACCTCTTCCAGGTGAACAGACCAAACTGGAAACCACTCTGGTTCTACTTCTACAATAAGAAGACCGGGCTTGCAGTCTACATGGAGGTCGATGCCACAACAAACAGCATAAAGGGTGAGGAACGTAAAGCTCTTGACGCTGACAAAGTATTCTCTCAGATCTCTTTGATGATGGTAGATCTTGACAAGATGCTTGCAAGGCCTGATGACGCAAATGTCACATTTAATAAGAAAAAATTCAGTGGCAATGAGTTCTCCCTGATTGGACTCTCAAACGTCTGGGCAAAGGGGGCCTCATATGACTTCATGAACGCTGCTGCATTCCATGACCACCTCTGCCCGGGTGTGACCTCTGGATACATGATCATCAAGTACATGGAGAAGAACCTCCCGATAACCAACGCATCCGAGACCTACATCGATATTGGATCTCCAAACTGGTGTAAAGAGGATGCTTTCCAGATGATCTGGGACTCCACTCCCGGAAAGAACAGCGAATTCGTGATGGCATTAAGTGCTGAAGATGAGGCAGCCCTTAAAGCAAAATACGGAACACGACCGGCAGGAATCATCATCCGCTGGAATGATGGGGCCAAGAAAGGAACAGGAATTGCTCTTGGGTTTGACTTTGACAAAGTCAGTGATGAGACAAGAGTTACAAACTGGACCGGACCCTCATGGGCTCCAAAACTGGTTGAGGACATCGGAATGATGCCGATGGTGGACAAAACCGAAGACTACATTACCACACTCAAAGAGTTCCCGGTTGATGAAGCAAACCTGACAAAACTGAAGACAGCAGGAAATAATCCCTACAAAGTGCTGGGGATGTTGTAAGGAGATACTAATCCACTATTTTTGAAGAGGAAAAACATGACACGATTATCGATTACTGTACCATGGAAAATTTTTACACTCATTGCACTGCTCGGACTGCTCGCAGTTCCGGCAGTGATGGCTGCAGCATCTACTGCTGACAAGACTGTTACCGATAGTTACGGACGAACAGTAACCGTTCCGTCAGAACCTAAGGAGGTTATCTGTTCAGGCTCCGGTTGTCTTCGGTACCTGACATATCTGGGAGCACAAAACCTCGCTGCCGGTGTTGACAGTATTGAGAAAGAACCTCAGAAGATGGATGCACGAGGATACGCACTTCTCAATCCCCAGTTCAAGGATCTTCCTCTCTTTGGTGAATACCGGGGAAAGGATGATCCTGAAAAGATTATTGCAATTAATCCCCAGTTGATCTTCAAGATCAGTTCATCCGGACAGGCTGACGCAGCAACAAAAGATGAAGCTGACAAGCTCTCTTCAAAGACGAGTATCCCGGTCATCATGATGCCATATGGATCACTTCGGACTGCAGAAGAACAGGAGCAGATGTTCAGCACCCTTCGCATTATGGGAGAAGCCACCGGGAAGCAGGACCGGGCAGAAGAACTGATCTCTTACATCAAGGATACTATCGCAGATCTACAGAGCAGGACCAAAGATATCCCTGAATCTGATCAGAAGACAGCCTATGTTGGTGGAGTCAGTTATGCAGGAGCTCATGGTATCATCTCAACTGAACCTGCATATCCGCCATTCCTCTGGGATAACATCAAGAATGTGGCAGGAAAGATGGGAACACAGCATGCTGATGTTGCCAAGGAAGCCATTGTAGACTGGGATCCAGATTATCTCTTCATGGATATCGGAACCATCCAAACCGACAATGAAGGAGGAATTGGTGAACTCAAAAATGATCCAGCCCTTGCCAGTCTGAAAGCAGTCAAGAACGGAAATGTCTACGGAGTTCTGCCATACAACTTCTACAGCACCAATTACGAGAATGTCCTGGCTGATGCCTATTATATCGGCAAGATTGTGTATCCAGACAAGTTTGCAGACATTGATCCACAGGCAAAAGCAGATGAGATCATGACCAAGTTCCTTGGATCATCTCCGCTTAAGGATATCAACTCCCAGTACAAGAACCTGGGACTGACCAAACTGACCATCTGAATCAGGAATGAAAAACTTCCTGATTACCCTCAATTTTTGGAGAAGAGTACATGCATCTTGCTGATGGAAAGTCTCCTGTTGATTATCTCTGTTACATAAAAACGAAAATTCTCTGCATTTGTGCAGGAATTGTACTGGTGTTCCTTCTTCTGATTCTCTCGATATCAGTTGGCGCTGTATCTATTCCTCCCGGAGAAGTATTATTCACTCTTCTGGGCCACAACGTGAGCTCAAAATGGGATACCATCATCTGGAACATCCGTCTTCCCCAGGCATTAACAGCAGTCGTAGCTGGCATAGGCCTCTCTGTTGCAGGAGTGGCAATGCAATCAATCCTGAGAAATCCCCTAGGTTCACCATTTACTCTTGGTATCTCAAATGCCGGGGCATTTGGTGCGGCTATGTCGGTTATCATTCTCGGATCCGGCCAGATGCATTCGACTGCTGCCAATGCTGTCACCATTAACAACCCGTATACCACGACCATCATGGCATTCATCTTCTGCATGATTGCAACCGGTATCATCCTGATGATCTCACATATCAGGGGAGCATCCCCGGAGGTGATGGTGCTCACCGGGGTGGCTCTCTCCTCGCTCTTTACTGCTGGTACCATGTTTCTGCAGTATTTTGCTTCAGACACACAGCTTGCAGCAGTAGTATTCTGGACATTTGGTGATGTCAGCAGGGCAAACTGGCCTGAACTCGGGCTTATGACAGTGCTCGTCACGCTCTCTACAACCTACTTTCTCGCAAATCGGTGGAATTACAACGCCATTGATGCAGGGAACGAGACTGCAAAAGGGCTCGGTGTGAATGTTGAGCGAGTCCGCATTATTGGAATGACTGTTTCAGCCCTGATTACGGCAGTGATAGTCGCATTCCTCGGCGTTATCGGATTTGTAGGTCTGGTTTGTCCCCACATGGTCCGGAGGATCATCGGGGATGACCAGCGGTTTCTGATTCCGGGATCATGCGTAATGGGAGGAATCCTTCTGCTTGCATCAGATACCGTGGCACGGCTTATCGTTGCCCCTTATGTACTCCCGGTGGCAGTTCTCACCGCGTTTATGGGAGCTCCGGCATTCATTTACCTCATCATCAGGGGGTACCGCAGATGATTCTCAATGCAGACGAACTGAAATTCCTGTACAGAAACAGAACCGTTCTTGAGAATGTCGCACTTGAAGTAAATCATGGAGAGATTGTTGCGATTCTGGGACCAAACGGGGTTGGAAAGACAACACTCCTTAAATGTCTCAACCGTATCCTGACACCAAGGAGCGGACATATCTATCTGGATGGTGCAGATGTCAACAGTCTTGACAATCTTGAGATCGCACGACGTGCAGGATATGTTCCCCAGCGGGTAGAAACCGGAAGACTGACCGCTTTTGATGCGGTCCTTCTTGGTCGCCGTCCTCATATCAAATGGGATGTTACTCCTCATGATTTGAGCATCGTTGATGCTGTCTTCACCCGGCTTTCCATGGAGCAACTCCGTCTCTCATACATCGATGAGATGAGTGGTGGAGAACTCCAGAAGATTGCAATCGCCAGGGCCCTTGTCCAGGAACCACGGATTCTCCTTCTTGATGAGCCCACCAGCAGCCTGGACCTCAAAAATCAGGTTGAAATCCTCTCAACGATCCATGGAATCGTGCGTGAACATGGGATAGCTGCCGTCATGACGATGCATGATCTCAACCAGGCTTTCAGGTACGCAGATCGGTTTATCTTCCTGAAAAATGGCAGAATCCATTTCCAGGGAGAGAGATGCTCTGTCACCACGAAGATGATCGAAGAGGTCTATGGTCTGCCGGTTGTCATGGGAACCATAGAAGGTATCACCTGTATCATGCCCGGGTGTTCAGACACCGTGGTAGTACACCAGGAGAATTAAAGATTTACATGTGTTCAAACGATTCAACAAAACCAGACCAGCAGCCTGAATACGCATCATTTCAAGATGCTGCAGAGTTTCACGGCCACGTATGCATCGGCCTTTCAAGCGGGTATCAGGTTGCAATTGCAGCAATGAAGGCACTTGGTGTTACAAGACCCCATGACGAAGAACTCGTTGCCATCGCAGAGACAGACGCCTGCGGAGTTGATGCCATCCAGGTGGTCACCGGATGCACTGCAGGAAAAGGAAACCTGATCATCCATGACTACGGCAAACATGTATTCACCTTTTACTGCCGGGAAAGTGGCAAAGCCGTACGGGCTATGACCTGCCTTGAAGAGTTCATGCCGAGAGACCCCGAAGCCGAAGGACTCAGGACCCGAGTATTTTCAGGAAAAGCAACTGAAGAAGAAAAAGCAAGGTTTCATGCAATGACTGAAAATGCTTCAAAAGCCATTCTTGATGCTCCACCTGAAAAAGTAGTAAAACTGGAGTTCATTCAGATGGAACCTCCAAAAAAGGCACGAATTTTTACCTCAATCCCATGTGGATGTTGTGGAGAGATGGTTGCAGATGCAAAGACCCGGGAACATGAAGGGAAACGAATCTGCATGCCGTGTTTCCTGAAATTAAATCAATAATAATCATCTTGCAGGAGGAATTTTCAGGATAACCTCCTTTTTATAGTTCCCGCTGGATGGTTTTAGATCTACTCAATTCGCTACTACTATCCTTCAAACTACAAAAAAACACATCACTTTCATGTATTAATACCCTGAAATTCCAGATTTAATCTGAAACTATACAGAAGGAATATATATTTGTGCACACATGAGTAACACAGAGGCGATATGATGGTATGGAACACGTATCAGATCAGGGGTATGATAATTCTGCTGACTCTCCTCACAGTCTCTATCTTGCCGGCAATCGCTGACAACGAATACCTGGATGGCGGATACATGGGCATTCCTGCTGACATTTACTCTCGGATGGATCCATCAGTCTCCAACAATATTATTGGAACAGTTCAGGAAAGACCACTGTTTGGATTATCTGATGATCGACCCATTCAGTTTGGCCATAGATTTGTACCTGAATACCATCTCCAGCAGGGGAACCGTTACCAGGTCTTTAATGAAACCCGGTACAGGCCAGTATTTTTCCATTTTTAATTGTATAGAACGGTGAGTCACACCAGCCCTTCAAGGAGCCCTCAACGGGCATCATTGGAATTTTTCAGCATCACATGATATCAAGCAATCTTTTATGAGAGAGAACCCATGGGATTTATCATGACGAAAACATACGGTATTTTCTCTTCACCTGGGAAAGATCGCAAAAGAACCAGACCCTCCCGGATTCTGCTGACAGGTGTACTAATAATTGTGCTTTGTATAGCACATGCTTCAAGTCTTCCTACGATATTATTTCCGTTAAAGGATTCGCCCGCAACAGGACCGTATCAGGATGATGAGTTCCTGACCCTGGCTTCTTCTGCAATTTACGGCCTTTCAAATGCAACCATCCCAAACGGAACTGAACTCAGGGATTTACAGAGCACCCAGCAGAAACTAGCCAAAATGAACATCAGCCCTGACTTCTATGAAAAGGCACGTAAGATAAATGCATATCTGTATTATACCGCACAGGCTGGTGATGCATATTCAGATGCAATGAGCCTCTCTGGAAAAGCATATTCACCAGTATACGAAGACCCTTCTGCACTGAGTGAAGTTCAGGAATATCAGGCAGCATCAAAGACGATGTGGAATCAGATACAGGATCTCTTCCCGGGTGTGGAACCATACCGGATAACTACAGAGGAAAAACCATTCTCCGTAAATGAGGATCCAACCTTCAAGCAGCCCAACAACCCATTCTCATCATATACAGAAGAAGATGCGATCTATGATCAGTATTATCGGTGATTGTCGATTTCCTGCCGCGCTATTGCCGACCCACTCGCGAATGCGTGAACGCAGATTCTCGGACTAAGAAGGGTAAGAATTTTCCCCAAATTCATTCTACTATAAATATTGATCGATATCAGTCTGCCTTTTTTTTGCTGTGTGGACACAACAAAAAAATGATGAGCAAAAAAAATTGCTCGCAAAAACATTTTTTCTTAGTTAGATCAAATTGAGTGTATTGAAAACCTGCACATTTCGCCCCATTTTCAGAATTATGACCGATTTTCTTTATAACGGGACATGATTTCGAAACATTTAACTAAATACTGACCAACTAAGCAATTACCACAACGGTATTGTAACGCTCTATGTGTGTGGTATTGCATAGTGAGTACTCTTGTGTCTGATCAGAGTTACGCAGGAGATAGGTTTACATGGAAGAGATTGTATTAGGCATTGGTATTACTGCATTGGCGGGAGCACTTGCCACAGTTGCCGGTGCTGCGGAAGATACTGAATCTGATATCGGATCACAGGGTGACCCGAACTCACAGGTTCAGCTCGCTCCGCAGATGGGATATATCCACCGCATCTTCAACAAGGCAGTCTCCGGTGAGCCACCAGCATACGGGCTTTGGTGTGCCATTGGAGCTGGAGTGGCCTGGGCTTTCTTGCAGCTTAACTACAACCCGGCTCTTGCTATCATCCTTGGTTCAATAGTTGCGGTGTTTGTTCAGGGTATCTACTGTACATCAGGTTACCTCGGACGTACCGCAAGTCTGGCCAAGTTCAAGCAGCCGGTCTATATCGACATTCTGAAGTCTTTGACTTCAGTGACGATGGCTCATGCGTTTGTCGCGATATTTTGTACCACAGCAGTGTGTTACCTGATGTCGGCAGCGTTGCACCACCCGTTCGCACTTCCGCTCCTCGGTCTTATCTGGGGTATAGCGCTTGGTGCAGCAGGGTCAGCATCAGGAAACCCGTTCTACGGAAAGGAACGCCAGTACCAGAACCAGAAGTTCGGAGCTGGTGTTCCAATCTCTGCATCCGGTAACATTGTCCGGTATGCAGAAGCAGGTCAGCGGTCTTCCCTTGACAACGGATGGTTTACCACCAAGTTTGCCGGTCCGGCATCAGGGATCTGTTTTGGTCTGATTGTGTTCCTTGAACTCTGGCGTACCGTTCTCTTTGAGAAGGCACTAGCCGGATGGGGAGCAGTCATCGCAGGAATCGTTCTTATTCTGGTCTTCACATTCATCGATCGCTGGATTGAAGTCTGGGGACGCAAGACCTACGGACCATACACTGAACCAGAGGAGACTTCATCATGAGTGCACTCGGAGGAAAGGCAGCTGGTGGCGACAGCATCAACCCTGTTGGAACCGTTGTCGGTCTAGTTATCATTCTGGTTTCAATTGGAATTACCGCTGTACTCGGTTCATCCCTCGTTATTCCCCTCATCGGGATTATCGTCGGTGGTGCACTGATTGCATTCGGTGTTCACTTCGTCCCTGTCGGTGGAGCACCGGCAGCAATGGGTCAGGCACCAGGTATCGCAACTGGTGTGGCAATGCTCGCAGCAGGTGCCGGTCTTGCCGGTCTGTTCGGTGGGGCATGGGCATTTGAGACCACTGGCGACTTCTTAATCTCCATCATCGGAGGAGCAGTCGGCGGTGGCCTTATGATGGCAATCACCTGTTTGATGGTGAACGCAACCTATGTCTTTGCCATGGGTATTCCTGCAGCATCTGGAAAGATCGCAAAGGACCCAATCACTGGTGACACCTTCCCAGAATACAAATCCCAGGGAACTGAGGGACACGGTCTGCCATTCATCTCCTTTGTTGGTGGTGTAATTGGTGGACTTATCGCTGGTCTTGGAGGAACGATCATCTATATCGAACTTCTGGATGCATACAGCACTGGTCTCGCAACCCTTATGCAGGCAAAACCAGAAGCAATTGCTCCACTTGCAATATCTCTTGCAGGAATCTTTGCAATTGGATTCTTCCTGGTCAACGCAGTGCTCGCAGCATACAACATCACCGGTACCATCGAAGGACCACATGACCCCAAATTCAAGCGGGTTCCCCGTGCAATCATCGGTTGTGCCGTTGCATCTGCATTCTGTGGTCTCATCTCACTGCTGCTGGTGACCAACATCGGAATGTGAGGAGAAGACATGACAGCAAAAATGGAAGCATCAGAAGGTAAAATGCCTCACAACAAGCTGTTGACCTATGGACTGGTCATCGCTGTCGTAGGCACATACCTCACCTATCTCAACGTACTCACCGGCGTTGCGGTATTCTCCTTCTTCGGAGGAATTGCTGCAGTCGCCGCCATCTGGTGGGGTTCTGACACGATCAAGCACCTCTGCAGTTACGGTCTTGGAACCGGTGTTCCGTCAGCAGGTATGATCGCATTCGGTTCCGGGGCAATCGCCATGATTGTCGGTACCAAGTTCGGCATTGCATCGCCGATTGTAACCGTTATCCTGGCAGCAATTCTCGGAGCAGTCATCGGATACACCGCTAATAACATCATCAACATGAACATCCCGGTGATGATCATGTCCCTGATGGAACTTGCAATTGTCGGTGCACTGACAATGCTCGGGTTTGCATCAATGGCAACCGGTTCGTTTGAGTTCAACCAGCTGATCATCGGAAGCATGTCCCTTTCAGTAGAGAATGCCGGAGCAGCAGCAGGTGGGGCACAGACTTTCCTTGTCACTGCAATCCCACAGTACGGAAACTCCCTTATTGGTGGTGCAGCACTCGCAGTGATCTTCTTCCTCGGTGCACTCGCACTCCAGCACCCATTCAACGCCTGCCTTGGTCCGAATGAGTCACAGGACCGCACGCTTATGCTTGCACTCTCCTGTGGATTCCTCTCTATGATCGTCGTAGCCGTCATCTCACTTGTGTTCCTTGGACTCCTTGCAGGAGTAATCAACCTGGTCATCTCACTGATCGCCTGGTTCTACTGCTACAAGACATACATCGACCTCTCCAAGCGTGACGCCTATGCATGGCTTGATTCAAAGCCAATCATTGAGGTCGGAGGTGACCAGTAATGACCTGGGTCCCAGTACTGCCCGAGTTTGGTCTCGGATGTGACGTGTTCGCAGGTTTTGTCTCCCAGCAGGGTGAGTCACTTGCACCCATCATTGCACAGGTTGACAAACTGGACAAGACTGCTGATGATATCGTTGGAATGCTCTCCGGAGAAGGTAACTTCCTTGAGTCATTCCCACACCGTGAGAAGTCCCTCGTATATGCAGGAGCCATTACCTCTCTGTGGTATGGGCTTGCAGTCGGACTTCTGCTGGCAGGTGTCATCGTACTGGCCTTATTGAAGTGAGGTGATATAGATGGCAAACAAAAAATCACCGGCCAGTGGCTGGCCGATTGTTCAGGGTGACTTCCACACAGGAGATCCCCAGAGCCCGGTCGCAGTCGTGACCATGGGTTCACACCTTGACGAGCAGGCGATCTGTAATGCAGGAGCGGCAATCGCCGGATCCTGTAAGACCGAGAACCTCGGACTTGAGAAAGTTATTGCAAATATCATCTCAAATCCGAACATCAGATACGTACTCACCTGCGGTACTGAAGTCAAGGGTCACCTCTCAGGACAGAGTCTTATCGCTCTGCACCAGAGTGGTATTACCGGCGGTAAAATCGTCGGATCCAAAGGCGCTATTCCGTTCATCGAGAACCTGTCCGCTGAGAATATCAAGCGGTTCCAGGATCAGGTTGAGATGGTCGATATCATGGAAGCAGAAGATATCGGTGCCATTTCAGCAAAAATCAATGAACTCAAGGCCAAAGATCCAGGCGCATTTGACGCTGAGGCAATGATCGTTGAGATCAAGGATGAAAGCGGCGGAAGTGGCGACGCGGAAGGAGCAGAAGTCCGTCCGATGTCTGCTGAAGTTGCACTCATTCACGCCCGGATGAAGACCATCCAGATGCTCGTTACCGACATTGGATACCAGGACAAATTTGCAGCTGGTGTCTATGGAGGAAAAGTCGAGGGTCTGATGATCGGTCTCATCGTCTCGTTTGTGATTGTCGGACTCCTTCTCATGGGACACGGGGTGGCATAAATGGCAGACGACGAGAAGAAAGCAGGCCCGGTCAGAATGGCAGCAATCGAGGCCATGGTCTCTGATATCAAATACAAGGGTCAGATCCTTGCACGAACAAACAAACTCGAATCTGGTGCTATGGACTCCGGTCTTATCGGGTTTGCCATCGGTCTTGCAGTAGCACTTCTGATGGTTGTTCCAGTCCTTCTGGGGGTACTGTAATGGCAGACAAGGGAGACGCAGCATCTGGCTGGCCAATCGTACAGGGTGATTTCCATACCGGTGACGTAAAAAGTCCGGTTGCAGTTATCACCATGGGTTCACACCTTGACGAGCAGGCAATCTGCAATGCAGGAGCTGCAATCGCCGGATCCTGTAAGACCGAGAACCTCGGACTTGAAAAGGTAATTGCAAACGTCATTTCAAACCCGAACATCAGGTTTGTCCTGACCTGTGGTACTGAAGTGAAGGGTCACCTTTCCGGTCAGAGTCTTATCGCTCTGCACAAGGACGGAGTTAACGGCGGAAAGATCGTCGGCTCCAAGGGTGCTATTCCGTTCATCGAGAACCTCACTGCAGACAACATCAAGCGGTTCCAGGAGCAGGTTGAGATCGTTGATATCATGGAGGCCGAGGATATCGGCGCTATCTCCGCAAAGATCAACGAACTTAAAGCACGTGACCCAGGGGTATTCCCAGGCGGACCAATGGTCGTTGAGATCAAGGAAGAAGGGGGAGGCGGAGCCGCTGTAGCAGCCACTGCAAATCCACAATTCCTTGAGATCGAGGCAAAACTCGATGCAATCGAGACGAAACTTGAGTTCGTTAACGGAGAAATGACCCAGCGTGTAGGCCGCAAGGTCGGACGTGATATCGGTATTCTGTACGGTATCGTTGCAGGTCTGATGACATATGTCATTGTGACAGAATTACTGCCAAAACTGCTTCATTTGATCGCAAAATAAGAGGTGATGTTAGATGTTCATGTTTGAGAAGGAACAGACGGTCCTTGACTTCAACGGTCACAAGATCGGAGGACAGCCTGGAGAATACCCACGCGTGCTTGGTGCATCCATATTCTATAACAAGCACGAAACCGTGCTCGACGAGCACACCGGCAAGATTGACAAGGCTAAAGCAGAGGCTCTCTGGAACAGGTGTCTCGAGCTCTACGACGCTACCGGCAACTGGTACTTCTGCCAGATCATCGCCGAGTACGGCGAGGCATTCGAGAGCTACTTCAGCTGGTTCACCGAGATCGATGATGAGTTCCCATTCCTGATGGACTCCTCTGCACCTTCTGCACTTGCACATGCATGCAAGTACGTTACCGAAGTCGGTATCGCAGACCGTGCAGTCTACAACTCTATCAACGGTTCAATCGGACCAGAGAACATCGAGGCTATCAAGAAGTCCGATGTCGATGCAGCAATCGTTCTCGCATTCAACCCCGGTGACGCAAGTGTCCGTGGTCGTGAGAAGGTGCTGACTGATGGTGGTGTTGCAGGTCAGGAGAAATCCATGATTGCAATTGCCGAGGAAGCAGGTATCAAACGCCCAATCCTCGACACAGCAGCAACCCCGCTCGGTCTCGGTTCTGGTGGCTCATTCCGTGAGATCCTTGCATGCAAGGCAATCCACGGTCTGCCAACCGGTGGTGCATACCACAACATGACCGTGTCCTGGACCTGGCTCAAGCGCTGGAGAAAGAACGGTATTCTTGACCGGTACAAAGATGCAGGCGTACTGCTTGAACAGATGGGCCACCACCACTTCGGCGGTGTTGAGGGTATCCGTCAGGCAGCCTGGTCCGCACCAGATATCGGATGTAACATTATGGCAGGAACGCTCGGTGCAGATCTGCTTATGTTCGGTCCAATCGAGAACTGTGAAGCCGCTGCAACCTCAATGGCATTCACTGATATCGTTCTCGCCGAGACCCTCCGTGAACTTGGTGGCGACATCAAAGAGCCAAACCACCCAATCAACAAGCTGGTATAATCCCAGCTCTTTTTTTGATACACGGTCAATTGTATACACGATTGAGTCCTGCTGATCTGTAAGGTAATTCTTTTCCGCGATGCGAATTATTATTCATATATCACGGTAATCTGTACCCTAATAGTCACAATTGTGACGCGACCCGAAACGGTTGTCAGGATAACATACCGGAGTAACTCATGCCACGAATAAATAATGACCATGAAATCCCTGCAGAACGCTCATCTGGTATGGTAGTCTCTAAAGTGCTACCTCTGGTACGTTCTGATATTGCGGGCAAACAAATTCTGATATTTGTGCCGAATTTCAGAGATGAGCATCTCTTCATGAGCCATATCGGGATATGAAAGAATGATTGGTGCACAAATCAGGGAAGATATTAGTAGTATCCTACAGAAAGATCCTGCAGCACGGAGCAGAATTGAAATATTATTTTGCTACCCGGGTCTACATGCCCTAACAATACACAGGGTGGCTCACAGGCTCTGGTTAAGAGAACACCGGCTTGCTGCACGCTTTCTCTCTCATATTTCCAGATTTTTTACAGGTATTGAAATCCATCCGGGAGCAACAATAGGAAGACGAGTTGTTATCGATCATGGTATGGGGGTTGTTATCGGAGAGACTGCAGAAGTTGGTGATGAAGTACTACTTTACATGGGAGTTGTTCTGGGTGGGACAACATTAACTAAAGTTAAAAGGCATCCAACTCTTGGAAAAGGTGTTGTTATCGGTTCGGGTGCTGCAGTTCTTGGCCCGGTGACTCTTGGTGATTATGCAAAGGTTGGGGCAGGTGCTGTTGTTGTCAGGGATGTTCCACCAGGTGCTACAGTTGTCGGTGTTCCAGGAAGAATTGCCGGACTCAAGAGACACCCTACTCAGGATGATATCAGGGATAATGAAATGCCTGATCCCACACTCCGGGTTATCAGCAGAATGCTTGAACGCCAGAGTTCACTTGAGGAGAAGATCCAAAAACTTGAGAAGGATCTGGTCTGTATCAGACAACAGGCACCTGTTACTCCGATATCAGATCGTGAAGCCGAAATCTGGGCAGCACTCAGACAGATCATTGATCCTGAGATCGGTCATAATATTGTCGATGTGGGTCTGATAAAATTGGTGGAGATAACCGAGGAAGATGTTAATGTTGAAATGTCACTCAATACCGAGTCATGTCCACTACTTGAATACCTGGTAAATCAGGTAGAAAACAGGCTTAAACTCATCGAATGGGTTCGTATTGTCAAGGTAGAAGTAATTCATGACCCTTGGGAATCTGAAACTTGCCAGAATACATTAATTCATTACAATGAAAAATCTGAAGGTGAGAAACAACCTGAAGATTTCGAAATGTTAAACCAGAACCATCCTCCTTCAGTTGGATGAATGATAATGAAATAATTGGGTGTGCGTAATATCCAGAAAATCACGGACAATAACCAATCAGTCTCTTTCCACTTTAAAATTTTTTTTATTCAGGTTTCAAACTCCCGTAATATCGACAGGTTTTTATCCAAAATTTCCGCCTGAATGACTACTGCCAGAATCGGGACTAGTACCGGAACGATCACTACCAAACCCAGAATCCCTACCGGAATAACCGCTCTCAATACTTGAGCCTGTGCCGGAACGATCACTAACAGAACCAGAATCCCTACTGGAATGTCCATTATCAAGACCAGGGCTAGTACCGGAACGGTAACTGTCAGAACCGGGACCAGTGACGGAATAGCCATTACCAATTCCAGGGCTAGTATCGGAATAGTAACTGTCAGAACCGGGACCAGTGACGGAATAGCCATTACCAATTCCAGGGCTAGTATCGGAATAGTAACTGTCAGAACCGGGACCAGTGACGAAATAGCCATTACCAATTCCAGGGCTAGTATCGGAACGGTAACTGCCAGAGCCGGGACCAGTGACGGAATAGCCATTACCAATTCCAGGGCTAGTATCGGAATAGTAACTGTCAGAACCGGGACCCATGCCGGAATAGTCATTACCAATTCCAGGGCTAGTACCGGAACGGTAACTGTCAGAACCGGGACCCATGCCGGAATAGCCATTACCAAGACCGGGGCCAGTAGATGTTGTTTCGGACGAATCGCTAGATGTGTCTATCATATGATAAGCATATCCAACATTGTACCATCTGTTATCATATCCCCCACTTAGTTCTACAGCACGCCTGAATGCAAACCAGGCCTGGTTTTGCATATTTTTAGCTCCATATGCGAATCCTAAATTATTCCATACTGATGGAACAACAGGGTCGATCGAAATAGCTCTCATAAAAGAAGACAATGCAGCATCATAATTACCTTCACTGTAATATTGCTTCCCTCTTTCATTCCATTGTGTAGCAGTCCTATCAGCAGAGCTGAACCCGATGGAGAGCAGTAAACAAATTATAATGAGAGTTAATACAACAGATGGAAACATTTGTTGAATAGATTGGTATGACTTTGAAACCGAATTCATATGAATCATAACCTCCCTTATCATTAAAATATAAAAATGATTCGTCGAAAACTAAAAAATATCATTATAACACTCGTTCCATTCTCCCCATTTAAGATGAATTTCGTCATAATATTACTTCAAAAGCAATAAATGGCGTAGTCAGACCTACAGATGGAATATCTCTGGAAAATGCGAACATATACCTTATCCCATAATCAATAAATGAACCAGAAGAATTCTAAACTTTTTTAATTCCATCGGAAAAGAAAAGAGATTGATACCGACTGGGTAGTGAATAGGATACGTATTGAACAGTTACCAGAATTACTTGAACGGAAATAGTATCTGCCAAAAAATCGCGTAAAAATTTATGAAACAATAAGGATCGATATAGATGCAACTCCTACTTTTAGAAAAAACCAGAATTCAATAATTGTGGTGAACTATTACTGATTGCTTCATCTGATTATGACATAATAATTGGGTTATTACCTCCCTTACCATCTCTTCATGTAGACGTTAAAAGCCATATTATGGGCCCAATTTGACCGAGATACTGCCACAGGCATCGAGGCTTTTTTTTCCGGTTTGGAATAGTATATACCATAACCTTGAGAATATTATGTTTGAATGTCACAATTGTGATATTACGCCAGGGCATTTAATCATCCTGGAGAACGTAGTATTCTGCCGGAGGGCATTATGGGACGAATTTACAATGATATTACCAAAACGATAGGAAATACCCCACTTATCCGCCTTAACCGTATAACCAAGGGATTAAACACACAGACATTTCCACCAACAATCCTGGTAAAACAGGAGTCACGAAACCCTCTCGGGAGTGTGAAGGACAGGATAGGCGTTGCCCTGATCGAGGCAGCAGAACGAGATGGTCTCATTAAACCGGGAACGACAATTATTGAGCCCACAAGTGGGAATACCGGGGTTGCACTGGCATTTGTTGCTGCTGCCAAAGGGTACCGCCTGATCCTCGTGATGCCAGAATCATTCAGTATTGAGAGGAGGAAACTTTTCAAGGCACTTGGAGCAGAACTTATCCTCTCCCCGGCGACAGAGGGTATGACTGGTGCAGTAAACCTCGCTGAAAAGATTCATAGTGAGCACCCTGACAGTTATCTTGTCCCGCAACAATTCAAAAATCCAGCAAATCCGGAGATCCACCGGAGAACAACAGCAGAAGAGATCTGGAATGACACAGACGGGCAGGTTGACATCGTTGTTGCGGGAGCAGGAACAGGGGGAACCATCACTGGCATTGCTTCTGTATTAAAGTCCAGAAAGGCATCATTCAGGGCAATCGCTGTGGAAGCTGCAGCATCTCCCGTAATCTCGGGTGGAAAACCAGGAAAGCACAAGATCCAGGGTATAAGCCCGGGGTTTGTTCCAGATGTTCTTGGTGTGAATCTGCTTGACCAGGTAATTCAGATCACAGATGAAGAGGCCTACGAGTATGCACGACGACTAGCATCAGAAGAAGGAATTCTTGCAGGGCCATCATCGGGTGCAGCAGTGGCAGCAGCAATGAAACTCGGATCTCTTCCGGAAAACGCCGGAAAGCTGATTGTTGCCATCCTCCCGGACACGGGAGAACGGTATCTCTCAACAGATCTCTTTGAATATTCAGAATAGAGTAGATAGAAACAGGGAACAAACCAATCTTTTTTTGAAGGTTCCCATAATCAAAGATTTTCGTTAAAATAATTACATAAATAAAAATGTAATTACAAAGGGGGATCAGTAATAGTAATTCCCGAACCAACCATCTTTTCTCGGATAAGATCTGCTAGTTCGAATTGTTTCCGTGCTCTCAGTTCTGCCCTGATCTCCTGTAATATTGTGAGCGGAACACTGTTTTCCCGCAAAAAGTTAATTCCTAGAATTTTACCATATTCAACAAGCGCAGTGAGATCCCCTTCCGCTGCAAGAGACTGGATTGCTGCAAGTGCCATTGGCGTATTGAGATCTGCATTCATTGCATCAACAAATGCCTTCCTTCCTTCAATGGAAACACCGTTATCTTTGATAGCTACTGCCCGGATATGTTCAAGGGCCTTTTCAGCGTTTGCTAGGCCTTCGTCAGTCGCCTGCAGCGGGGAACGATAATGAGAGAGGAGAATATAATATCGCAATACATCTTTACTCCATCTTTTCAGGGCATCCCTTATCGTAACAAAATTGCCCAGTGATTTAGACATCTTTTCCCCTTCAACGGTGAGATAACCGGTGTGGAGCCAGTATCTGACCATGGGGTGCTTTCCCTCAAGGGATTCCATTTGGGCAATTTCAGCCTCATGATGAGGAAAGATGAGGTCAAGGCCTCCTCCATGAATGTCATACTGCTGACCAAAGTACTTTTCTGATATTGCAGTATCTTCGATATGCCAGCCAGGCCTGCCTCTTCCCCAGGGAGAATCCCATGTGTATTCTCCATACTCCCCAATCTTCCAGAGAGCAAAATCTTCAGGATTGTGCTTGGTAGTGTCTTTAACACGACTTACCCGGTTATCCCGCTTCTGTCCTGACAACTCACCATTCCGTTCAAATGTATCGATATCAAAGTAAACTCCGGTTTCAGTACCGTAAGCAACTCCTTTTCGAACCAACCGTTCAATCTGGTTGATTATTTCAGGAATGTGGGTTGTTGCCCGGGCGTAGTAACTTACAGCATCGATGCCAAGTGACTGCATGTCGTTGAGATATTCACGCTCAAACATTCGTGACAGATATGCCTGGGACACCTGTTCGCGAACAGAACGATCAATGACCTTATCATCGACATCGGTGATATTCTGCAGATAAAATACCTCTTTTCCGGTTGAACGGAGATATTTAGCCAGCACATCAAAGACGACATACGTTCTTGCATGGCCCAGATGAGAGTAGTCATACACTGTCGGACCACAGACAAACAGTGAAACCCGGTCTGGATACAATGTCTCAAAAGGCTCAACAGATCGCGTGAGTGTGCTGTATAAATTCAAAAAAATCTCTCCTGTTTGATACGCCGGCGGAGGGAATCGAACCCCCAAACATTCGCTTTGCAGGCGAAGGCATTAATCCACTCTGCCACACCGGCACCAAGGACATTCAGTTTTTATTCTGCTGTTACATTGTGCAAAGATCGGAATACAGATATTAATTCAACAATCTCATCTGACATATATATCGTGCGTACCGTAGTACGACGTCAAATGTAGGTTTTTTCAGATAATAATCCTTTCAGAAGTGGCCATATTTAGGCTTCATTTTTATGAAATATATAATATTATTCAAAATAATTATATAATGCAGGACGACATCAATGGAAATTATTCAGGGAATTCATCAAATAGAAGCAGGAAAGACAGTTGATTTTGGTTTTTACACAAATTGTTTTCTTATTGAGCAGGATGGACTGATTCTTATTGATACAGGTCTTCCTGGAAACACAGAGAAAATTCTTTCATATATCACCGGGACTATTCACTTGGATCCGCAAGATATCCATACCATTATCCTCACTCATTACCACCAGGATCATACAGGCAATATAATCGAATTACAGCAGATAACTGGAGCTAAAATAGCTATTCATATAGCAGATGCTAAACTGTTATCTGATCAAATAAAACAGAATTTTCAACAAAAAGAAATAAAATCTG
This sequence comes from Methanospirillum lacunae, assembly GCF_003173355.1. Lineage (NCBI taxonomy): Archaea > Methanobacteriati > Methanobacteriota > Methanomicrobia > Methanomicrobiales > Methanospirillaceae > Methanospirillum > Methanospirillum lacunae. Next base: position 51,089 of record NZ_QGMY01000009.1, read on the forward strand.
AAGAGGAGATTTTGAATAAGGAGAAATTCTTAAACTTTACTCCGGATATCCTTTTGAATGATGGCGAAATAATTGCAGGGATGCAATGTATTCACGTACTAGGCCATACGCCCGGAAATGTTGCTTTTTTTGACTCAAAACGTAAGATACTCTTCTGTGGAGATACCATCTTTGGAATAGATGGAAAAGTGGATATTCCACAGGGAATACAGGAGAGAATGAAAACCATGGGAACGCTAGACATTACAAGGGAATCAATGAAAAAATTACGTGCATTAGATTACAATATTCTTTTATTTGGTCATGGAGATCCCATTTTGGAAAATGCTTCCAATATTGTAAACAAATTTATTAATATATTCTAATTTTTAACCAAAATGATTATTTTTAACTCATAATTTGAAAAAACAATTTATTCCATGGTGATAACTAAAAAACGGCCATAAATACTTTGAAAGGACTTCAATTAGATTTTTATGGCTGTTTCATTACCAGATCGAGCCCGAGTCTGATCAATTCTTCAGAAGATAAACCTGTACTCCCGGATTTGATTAACTTTATAATACCAAACATAATTTGGGAGACCATGACAAGATAGAACTCATGAGGGAGATCACGGATTAGTCCTTTGTCAATCGCTTCTTCAGATATCTGATTCATCCAGGCAAATTCAGCATGGGCTTCACGCTTGACTTCTTCAGAGATACTTGGAGAGTGATAAAACTGCTCGACAAAGAGAAATTTCTCGTAGTTAGAAATCCCCCAGGTGACAAAACCATGAAAACACCGCTCAAGCCTGGTCCTTGGATCAAGAGCAGGATTATCACAGATCCTGATTGCTTCTGCCATGTCTTTTTTTATCGTCAGATAGAGTTGATCAAAGAGTGTATTTTTATCTGGAAAATAATGAAACAGTGTTCCGGTAGATATCCCGGCTTCCTTGCTTATCTGTGATGTAGGGGTTGCATGAAATCCCTGGCTTGTAAAGAGATGAAGGGCAACATTCAATATTATATCACGTTTACCAAGTGGAATGTTTCCGGTTTCTGATTGCCTTTCAGCTCGGGGTGGACTCATCTTCTTATTAATTATTTTTTTTTTACTGAAAACTTATTCCAGGAGAATATCCTGAGTCTATGCTGAGTCATCCAGTTTTTTCCTGCTAAACATCATTTTCACCAGTGGGAGTAGTATTTTTGTTCTCCAGCCACTGAGCGTCTTTGATACATTTTTAAGTTCACCGGGTATAGGAATGTGCTGGGGACAAAGTGAGACACATTTACCGCAGTTTTTACAGAGCGAGGCATGAGAAGGCGTTCCACCCATCGCTCCCATGAGTCGAAACCCATACATCCCTCTTGTAACCAGCCGGTTTCCTGCCATGTGGTATGTATTATAAAATGAAAAGCATTCAGGAATGTTTACTCCAAACGGACAGGGCATACAGTATGAACAACCAGTACATGACACCTTCATCAGTTTTCGGTACACATTTTTTATCTCATTCATCATGGAGAGTTCTTCAGGAGTCAGGGATCCAGCAAAAGCATCTTCTGATGCTGCAATGTTTTCTGCGATGTGTGCTTCATCATTCATCCCGGAGAGCACCACAGTTACTTCAGGATGATTCCAGACCCATCTGAGAGCCCATTCTGCGGGTGAACGCTTTTTATCTGCAGAATTGTAGATCTTTGCAACTTCAGAAGGGATTTTCCGGGTCAGGACACCCCCCCGCAGAGGTTCCATGATTATGACTGCAATATCCTTGGATGCTGCATATTGCAGCCCTTCTTTCCCGGCCTGAATATCTTCATCCAGAAAATTGTACTGAATCTGACAGAAACCCCAGTCATAGGCGTCAATAATCTCTTTAAATGTTTTACGATCCCCATGAAACGAGAACCCGATGTTGATAATTTTCCCTGATTCCCTGGCTTTTTCCAAAAACTCAAAAACTCCAAGATCCTGAAATTTTTTCCAGGTACTTGAGTCCAGGGCATGGAGAAGATAGTAGTCAATGTGATCGGTCTGAAGTTTTTTGAGCTGACCATTCAGAATTGTCTCCATGTCTTCAGGCTTTTGCAGATGCCAAGGAGGAAGTTTGGTTGCAAGTTTTACCTTTTCCCGATATCCATCCTGAAGAACCTGGCCTAATATCCGCTCACTTTCGCCGTACATAAACGCAGTATCAATGTAATTGATACCTGCATCGATGGCACTTCGAATCTGGTTCTTCGCACGCTCTTCATCAATCCGGCCCCTTTTTGTTGGAAGTCGCATTGCTCCAAATCCAAGAACAGATAATAAATCACCATTTTTTGGGACTTGCCGATATTGCATATGCCTCTCCTGAAATACCCGATACGTGTAAGAGTATGAGGTATAGACTGACTACTCAATATGCAGAATGAACCACATATATTTTCTGGTATCGTATGAATCAAATATCCATATTAGATGGTGTAACAATCAGGACTGAAAAAAAGAGATTTTGAAAGATTATGCGACACTTTCAAAGAAAACCGGCCAGAAGGGATCCTGGGCTGGAACTTCCAAGGGGACTGTGGAACCATCAAGACGCTTTAATATACGGTGCTCCGGATTGATGGTTACTGTCCCTATCACCGATCCCGCAATACCGATTTTTGCGAGTGATGCAAGAATAGCATCTGAATATTCCTTCTTCGCGGTGAGGAGGAGAGAACCTTCAGCAATAGCTTTGATGGGATCAATCCTGAAATGGTCGCATACCATCCTGACCTCTGGAGGATATACAAACAGTGATTCATCAATCTCCATTCCGACACCACTTGCATCAGCAATCTCAAATAATCCTCCGATAACCCCACCCTCTGTGGCATCATGCATCCCGGTTACACCACCGGTATCCATTGCAGTCAGGGCATCTTCAACAACACTCATCTTCCTGCAGAGTGCCTGTGCCCGCTTCACAAGATCGGGATCATGATGCTCAAGGAGATCCTTTTCCCGGAGAACTGATAAAATCCCTGCAGTCTCGATTGCCGGACCTTTGGTTAGAATAACCACGTCTCCGGGTTGTGCTCCAGCCGGAGTGACATATGAGCCCTCCTTTGCAGTTGCAAATACTGTTACGCCTCCAATCGTTGGTGCTGCAAAACCCGGATAATATCCGGTGTGACCACCAACAATTGCAATTCCAAGTTCTTTTGCAGCTTCATGAATTGATTGAACAATGACTTTCAGATCCTCATCTGGTGTTTCAGGAGGGAGGAGCAGTGAATAGGTCATATACCGGGGGCGAACACCCATCACTGCAACATCACTTGCACCAATGTGAACGGTATACCACCCAAACATCTCAAGAGGCTGACCGGGTATCGCGAATATCGGATCTTCTGCTACAATGAGGACCTCTTCGTTACCAAGAGAGATTACCCCTGCATCAATCCCGGTCCTAGGCGGAACAATAACTGATGAATCGGGAGCACCAAGCCGGTGCTGAAGAAATGAATTAAAGATCCCAACATCTATCTTTCCAATCTTCTGCCCGTTGCCAGTCATTATACCTCTGACTGAGATGCCGATTCAGCGGTATATCTCTGCGCAATCTCGATAATCTGATCCACAACTTCGATAGGATCTCTGCCTACCAGAACGGTGACCGGTTCCTTGCCAACCGCTCCGGTTTCATAAAAGATTTTGGGAGCAACCCCTCCACATGCCCGGACAGCTTCTGCCACTTTCCAGGGCATCGAACCACATTCTTTCTCTTTTACTTCTTCAGGCTCATTACTCCGGTCAATGACTGAAAAGACCCATCCTTTTTCTGCACAATATTGTTTCAGCCATACCGCAAATGCAGGATTGTTCATGAAATCAATTCCCGCCCGGTATGAGGGATCTACTTTCGCAAGCTCGATGATCAACCGGGCCATATGACTGGATGCACCTAACCGGGGGCGTCCTGCAGCGTATGGCATATTACGCACCACTGTTATTCTCCCGTCCACTGCAAGGACATCAGCCCTGGTTTTTGCACCCTGCCTTGCATACACCATATTGGTTCTCACTTCCGGGATAAATGAGACGAATTCCCTGCATTGCTCAATCTTTTCCAGGGCCAGGGAAAATTTTCCATATAATTCAATGAGATCATCTGCCACAAACATTCACTCATTATCAGATTGGTGAAAATCCATATTGTAGGTTCTTACAAGAGATACCCAGAACACGAAGATTCATCCCAATTCAAACAGATCCGGAATATGTAGCTACACTTGTGAGAATTCATTTATTAACACAGAATGAATCTGATTCATACCAGAGTGATAAACGAACGCTCCAGTTTGATAGGAAACCGGGCAGCCATGGAAATATCGTTTATTCACTCAATCTAGGAGAAATCATGAATTCAAAAGTGATCATAGCAGGAATCATTATAGTTATTACAATCTGTATTACCGGATGTTTAGCAGACCAATCAGAAAACCAGACCCCTGTTGCACCAGAAAAGGTAACCATCAGTGACCTGTTAAACAGTGCGGATAAGTTTGCAGATAAACCTGTCATGGTAGAAGGGAAGATCTCCTCGCAATGTGGATCTGGCTGCTGGTTTATCATGTCAGATGATAACGGCGATCTCTATGTCAATCTGAAACCAAATAACTTCGTAATTCCACCGGCGATGGGCAAAAAAGTAACCGTTATTGGAAATGTCATTATCAAGGATAACGATCTCGCCCTGGTCGGAAGCAGCGTCAATCTGGATGGGAAAACCTACCCATGAACTTCTGGACTCTGGCGATTAAGAACTTGAGCAGAAGGAGGATGCGAACACTGCTGACCATAGTGGGGGTAGCCATCGCTATTGCAGTCCTCTATTCACTCTTATCATTCAATGCCGGATACGAGAGGCAACTCTCCGGAGAGATGAATAGTCTTGGAGTAAGTCTTCTCGCAGTTCCAAAAGGGTGCCCGTATGAGGCTGCAAGTCTTGTCATGCATGGAGGAGTTATTCCAAAGTATCTGAATGAATCTAATCTGCAGACGATCAGGAAAACCACTGGTGTTGAGATAGCAACTCCGATGCTATTGCAGCAATTTACCAATAACGGGACATCCCATGTAGTGTATGGCATCGAAAGTGCCGAGATGCAGAAGATCAAGCCATGGTGGAAAGTTCAGGGGCGATTTTTCTCAGACGATGAAAAGAACGTCATGGTGATCGGAGCGGGTCTCGCAGAACTTGATGGTGCCAAAGTAGGAGACACAATTCCAATAGGTCCAATAAAAGAACCTTTCACTATCGTCGGGATACTTGAGCGGACTGGAGGTCAGGATGATCAGTCTCACTTCTTACCAATCGATGAAGCCCAGAGGATCTTCAAGAAAGAAGGCAAGATCAACACAATAGCGGTACTTGTGAAGGATCCCAAAGAGGTTGCTTCTGTATCTGATGAGATCGAGAAGATACCAGACACCCAGGTCGTCACGATGTCACAGATATCCGGGACCATTATGAATCTGGTGGGTTCAGCACGTACATTGCTCTTTTCGCTCATTGCAGTAGCAATAGTTATCAGTGCATTTGGTATCATGAACACCCTGCTGATGTCTGTACATGAGCGAACCCGTGAATTCGGGATGATGAAAGCAATCGGTGCATCAGGAGTTGACATAGGAATCATGGTCATGATAGAGACAATCATCGTAACCACTGCTGGTGGAATTCTGGGGATCTATGGATCATTTGTTGGTGCTGGTATGATTGAGAAGTTTGTCAGGTCAAATATTCCATATGCACCGGTCGGAAGCCTGATAACCGTTGATCCTTTTCTGATAGGAGAGTGCCTGCTCTTCTCGGTTGTGCTGGGGCTGATATGTGGATTATATCCAGCCTTTAGATCATCAAGACTGAGCCCGATGGAAGCCATCAGGAGTGAGTTTGAATGAACCTGATTGAAGCCCAAGATCTCTCAAAGGTTTACCACAGGGGAAGTGAAGAGATTCATGCCCTGAAAGGGGTGAGTCTTTCAGTGAAGGCAGGAGAATTTGTCTCCATCGTGGGACCTTCAGGATCAGGAAAAACCGGCCTTCTAAATATCCTGGGACTTTTGGATGATCCATCTGGTGGGAGCGTGAAAGTACACGGAACCGATGTGACTCATCTGAAGGAGAAACAGCGGGTAGTGTTAAGACGGGACACTATAGGGTTTGTATTTCAGCAGTTCTTCCTAATTCCAACAATGACAGCAAGGGAAAATCTTGAACTTCCCCTGCTCTTCAGCAGAACAAAACCAGATCCAAAAAAGACAGAATCAATCCTTGAAATGCTCGGACTTGCTCACCGGGGTGATCACCTTCCATACCAGCTTTCAGGGGGTGAGATGCAACGTGTTGCCATCGGACGTGCCCTGATGAATGATCCGGAGGTAATACTTGCAGATGAGCCAACCGGAAATCTTGATTCTGTAAGTTCAGAAATGATCTACAACCTCTTCAGAGAACTCCGAAACAAAGGACTTACCCTTATCGTTGTCACTCATAACACCGACCTTGCCAAACGGGCAGACCGGGTAATTACAATAAGAGATGGTATACTGACTGAGAACGAACAGGTGTGCTGCCCCTGTTCATAATGTATAAATTATTTTTACTATGAGAGAACAGGAATAAATTGCCGTATTCCTTGGCTATTTATTTCAGAAACCGCGACATTAGTATGCAACAGGGATTCCCGTACAAGCATCCAGATGTCGATGTGGAATTTTCTGATGTTGTCCCATACCTGATGCCAGAATGGCAGAGAGGCCATGCAGCTGACTGCAGATCAGCATAGCCCGGTTCAATTCCGGGTTCTGGCTCTGACATAAGAGTCTTGGATATAGTGCCATTACTATTAAAATGACTGAAAAGCAATGCAACTGACTGTAATCAGGAGTATATCTTTTCTGACTATGAATCTCTAGAGCCTGGAAACGACAATACTCGCTGATTTTTTTTTGTCCGGCCTATCATCTTCTATACATAAGAAAAGAAACTATCCCATTGTCGAATCCTACACTGATTGACTTTTCTCATCAATATTACACACATCAACGAGAAGTTTCCACTCAATATGAGGTATGGAGTTAATTATTATTGCGAATCTTAACTCTTCCAAAACGAGATACGAAAATAACAATAATACAAACAATACTTGCTGCAAACAGTGTAATTCCACAGTTATATTGCATCAATTCTGCCCCTTGTATTAAAACCGGACCTGATTGACCATTCCAACCTGGGGCCAGAGACATAAAAGTACTGGCAAACGATACTCCCAATGCAATGCCCAGGGTTCGGGAAGCAGAAGCAACAGATGAGCTCATAGCAGACTTTTCTGGATCAAGAGAATGAAGGATGTCAGTATTATTAGGACCCTGAAACAGACCACATCCTATACCCCGGAGACAGAGTGAAATGAAAATAAGGACACGATTTACAGATAATGACCCAATAGCCTGAATAACACAGGATACAGCCACAAATATCAACCCATATGTAGAATAATCCAGCCGGTAATGATCATACAACCTCCCGATAATTGGAGAAACCACAATCATCATGAATGGAACCAGCATTAATGACGTACCAGATGCTGCCGGGCTATACCCCATGACACTTTCAAAATAAAATGGACTTACAATATTTGTCGAATTTATTACAAGAAAGAAAAAAAGCAGACAAATAATTGAAATTCTGAAAGTCTGATTTTTGAATATCTTCAGATCAACTAATGGATTTTGACTCCTGGATTCAAAAAATACAAAAGCAACCAATGAGATAACACAAACAAGGCAATATATTGTAATATATAGTGTTAAACTAAGGTTTTGAGCAAATTCAGAACATGCCAGCAGACAAGATACAAGTGTCAGGATAAGCAATGCAGATCCCAATACATCTAATTCAATAGATTCTGATCTCTTCTCAGGGATATTGAGATATTTCAGGCAACAAAGTATTAGAAAAATCCCTATTGGAACATTTATGAGAAAAATAAACTGCCAGCCAAGAAAATCAGTAATAAATCCTCCAAGTCCGGGACCAATAAACGTTGCACCTGCTACAGCTGCTGTTATGTACCCCATCGCCTGTCCCCTCTGATTGGGCTCACTGGCATGGATGATAAGGGGACCCATCCCGCAATAAACCATGGATGCACCAATTCCCTGGATAATACGGAAGAAAATGAGTCCTTCTATTGTTCCCGTAAAACCACAGGCAAGTGAGCTAAACGTAAAGAGACCCCATCCCAGAATATATAGCCTGGTAATCCCGGTAAATTCTGATACCTTTGCGAAGATGATAAGCAGGCTCGTCATCATGAGGATATACCCGGTAATAGTCCACTGTGACAAGGCCAGATCAGTTTTAAAAAATTCCGTTATTGTCGGTAACGCTACATTGACCATGACAGCATCAAGATTTGCCATGAACACTCCGACAATGAGAATCATCAGAATGAAATGCCTTTGCCGGGACTGTGAACATGAGTTTATATGGCGTTTTAGCGATAATTGAATCATATCTGGTAAAATTCCCGAATGTAAGAAATACCTTCAAATTTAATGTGCACCTAAAATTGATCGCTGCGATATTTATTGAAAAAACGAACTTAATTCATCCATACGCACCATGAGGATACCGATGAATATTCAAACCAATAAACCAGAGAAAGTATGCCCGGTTGAAGTTGCATTAAATATTATTGACGGAAAGTGGAAACTTCGAATTCTGTATTTTCTTCAGGACAGAACACTGCGATACAATGAAATCCAGGAGAAGATACCTGGAATAACTCAGAAAGTTCTGACAAGCCAGCTTCGCCAGCTCGAAAAAGATGGTATTCTCACACGTAGAGCATATGCTGAGATTCCTCCCAGGGTAGAATATTCTCTAACGCCGATAGGAAAAAAACTGATAACGGTTTATAAGGCACTCAATGTATGGGCTCTTGAGTACCTGGACCAGGAACTAGTCAGGAATTAAACCGATAATTTTCAGACCAATATTTTTTTGATTATCCACACTAACAACCAGGACAGTGTCGCTGACTGTGGATAACCAGGGCCAGGTACTTCCGGGTTATGTCACTCATGAAACTACGTATGTTCTTTAAAAAGTGTTTGCAGAATTGACTGTACAGGTTCTGCATCCTCTTTCCTGTGACTGACGTAGATTATTGTATCTCCAGACATTCCCTTCATTGAGAAAGAATTACAGGAAAAGGTAAAGAGAGTGTTAGAACCGAGTTTTTTGGTTGAAACCTCTCCCTCCCCTTTATCCTGAATTGATTGCAGAAATGCATCACTGACCGGGATGTCGAGAGTACATTCATTTACAATTGCACCGTCGGTACATTTTGATGAAATTCGCGATTTAATAATCTTCATTATACAAGGCCCTCTATAACATCAGCCACAAGTCTGCACTGCTCCATGGTGTTCAGATACGAAAGACTTATTCTGACACAACCTTGTCCATTGGTTAATCTCTGATGAATCCACGGAGCACAATGCAGACCAGTCCGGGTTACCACGTTATATTTTCTTCCCAGAATCAGACCTACGTCTTCCGGATCGACTCCGGATATATTAAATGAGAAGATCGGGGTATCAGGATCAGGTGAATACAGAATCACATTATCCAGGTCAGATAACCGCTTCGAAAGATACCGAGACATTTCATCAAGATGCAAACATATCCTGTCAAAACCAATTCCGGACACATAGTCAATTCCTGCAGTCAGGGCAGCAATACCGGGAAAGTTGGGAGTTCCTGCCTCAAATCGTGCAGGCATTTCTGCTGGATGATCCGGGGAAGCAGAATCAAATCCGGTACCACCCTGGTGAAGAGAGAGAACTGATTCAGGTGTTCGTATAAAAAATCCACCGATTCCGGGAATTCCAAAGAGGTATTTATGACCGGTAAAAACAAAGGCATCAACAGGGATTTCAGATAACCGGATCGGGATCTGTCCGGCAGTCTGTGAACCATCGATTATAGAGAAGACGTCTTCTTCATGGAGTAATCTACAGATTTCAGTTATATCCTGTACTGCTCCGGTTACATTACTGCCATGATTTATCACCGCAAGCCGGGTCTCCGGAGTAATGGCTTCACGAATCAAATCCGGATTGATATGGCCTCCCGAGTCTGCCGGAATAATAGAGAGGGAGATCTTTTCTGCCTTTTTTAGAGTTAATAAAGGGCGGATTACAGAATTATGTTCCAGTTCTGTCGTGATCACATGAAAAGGAGTGTTCAATCCAGTAGCAAATCCGTGAATCAGGATATTAAGTGAATCTGTTGCATTTGATGTGAATACCCATTCAGATGGATCATCGGTTTGAAAAAAAGAAGATAGTGCCTTCCGGCCCTCATCTGGATAGGAGATCAATCCTTCTAATGTTGTCCTCCCTGATTCCAGATAAGGTAATGAAGATGACTGTGCTACCGCATCCAGTACACAGGGGGGTTTAGGCCAGGTACTTGCAGCATTATTCAGATAAACCAGGTTCTTGATATCCGCGTGCTGCACGATCTGATTACTCTCCTGCCCCCGGGACCCACCGTACTTTATCGCCAAATAGTTCAGCTTTCCATATAGGAACCCTGACTTTTAATTCATCGATAAGATATCGTGATGCTGCATATCCCACATCTCGATGGCTGGATGCGACCGTGATGAGTACGATCACTTCACCCACTTTCATAGGACCATACCGGTGGATAACCTGAACACGGGTGAGATCCCACTTCTCTTCAGCCTCCGATATTATCTTATGAATCTCCTTTTCTGCCTCTTCCTTATCTGTTTCAAGTCGCAGAACATCCATCCCGTCATTTCTCACTGTGCCTGCGAAGATAAGAACAGCCCCGGTATCAGGTCCGACATTCTCAAAAACCTGGGAGAGATCTATGGGTTCTTCCTGCATCCGGTACATACTCATTAACCAATATTTATGGGGTCTGTTCCTATAATGGATCTATCCTTCAGGCAACGTAAAGGCTCATTAAAACGTATTACCGTTTACTTAACCAGAAAATTTACATTTCCAACATACTGGACAGTGAGGATCTCTTCTGACCTGAAAGTTCTCTATAGAACCCTGTTCCCCATCCCAGAGAACAAGTCTACCTGCCTGAATCCTGCCGGTCCCGGTGATCATCTTAATTACTTCATTCGCTTCCATAAGACCAATAATGCCGGCTGTGACACCAAGCACAGGAACAACCGGATATCTAGGCGAATGATGGATGAAACACTGCAGACAGGCCGTATCACCGGGAATTATCACCATCATCTGTCCCTTTAGCCCGTGAACAGCCCCATGGACAAACGGGACTTTGTTCCTGACACAATAGGAATTCAGAACCCGGCGGGTTTCCATAGAGTCAACAGCATCTACTATGATATCTGCACCTTTTGCAAGGATAGGAAGAGAATTTGAGGCAATAGATTCATGGATCGCATGAATAGAAATCTCAGGATTTAGAGAGTGAAGTTTTTCTTGTGCAGAAGTTATTTTCTCTCTGCCGATGTCATCAGACCAGTGTAGAATCTGGCGGTTCAGATTGGATAATGCCACGGTGTCCTGATCAACAATAGTCAGAGTCCCAACTCCAGCTGCTGCAAGATACAAGGTTATTGGAGATCCAAGACCACCACAACCTGCGATGAATACATGGCTTTTTTTGAGAGCTTCCTGTCCTTTTGATCCAAATATCAGGATCTGACGGAGATAACGTTCTCTCTCATTATCTGATAACGTAAAATCTGAAGACAATTGACGTACTCCATGGTGATTACTAATGAATTCACACTATAACCATTCAATCTCCAAAATATTTGAGTAGGAACAGAGGAGGGCAGGATATGCCCCCCATATGGCAATGGCATATACAAAGCGGACGGTACAGGTTTATTATATAGAATTTGGCATCAGGCTGGTACCATTACATATGGCATTGAGGTTATGCATGTGCCAACAATAATTTCCCCGCTTGAGCTCCCTGGGATATGGAATCTCATACACCACTCCGACCCCATATTCCTGGGAATAATATTCTTCATTGTCTGGCAGTGAAGCCAGAATTCCTGCATTTATTTGAGGATTCATATCTACCTCGTGTCCACCATGTGAACATACAATTGTCAACTTCCAGAGAAATAGTCCCACCAGTAGCGGCAGCTCTTACCATATTCCGGATGGGCTTATAAATAAGAGTCATTAAACAAATCATTCAGATATCAAAGATTTTCTAAATAACGAGCCAAACATATTGCCTCATTCTCATACCTTTTAACCACCAAGAAGAAATTCTATTCAGATTTGAACCCAAAAGTTGATGCATTACAATCATCTGACAATGGACATTCTGATTTTATCTGAACGGAACTTGTATGAACACTGATATTTGGTTAGTTAGATATTCTGAAATATTTCTAAAAAGTGAACCTGTCAGGAGATCATGGGAGGATATCCTAATCAGGTCACTGTCGGGCAGATTGCCAGACTGCGATGTGACCAGGGAGAGAGGGCGTATATGGATATCAGGACCAGTAAATCCAGACCAGCTCAGATATACATTTGGTGTGCATTCCTTTTCTCCATGTAAAAAAGAATCTCTCACCAATATAAAAGAACAAATAATCAGGTTTGCTGGAGAGACTGGTATCAGGAATGCATCCACCTTTGCTCTTAGAATCCACCGGACAGGAGAACATTCCTTTACTTCCCAGGAACTAGCACGGGATCTTGGAGATCATGTGAGAATTTTTTACCCATCGTTACGCGTAGACCTTAAAAATCCAGAGTACGAACTACATATTGAAGTCAGGGAACGGAATTGTTATTTTTACACCGAAATATTCCCCGGACCAGGTGGAGTGCCCCCTGGTGCATCAGGAACCCTTGTTGCCCTTCATTCAGGTGGCATTGATTCGCCTGTTGCGATGTATATGATGATGAAACGGGGTTGTAAAATCATCCCGGTCTACATAAAAATCGCCCCATTTCATGATGACAGTTCAGAAGAGAGGGCACGTCTCATCGTTGAGCATCTCAGAAGATATCAACCAGATCTCTCAATTCAGGTGATCGAAGATGGCCAGGTGTATGCAAACCGCATGCAACTCAAAAAGAAAGGTATGGAAAAGTATGCATGTGTTCTCTGCAAACGACATCTCTATCGTATTGCTGAAGAGATAGCACAAAAATCAGGAGCAAAAGGAATTGTTACCGGGGAATCTCTTGGCCAGGTCGCCTCCCAGACACTTGATAATCTCTTTGTTCTTGATGATGCTATTGATATGCCGGTGTATCGCCCACTCATCGGATATGATAAAGAGGAGACAATAAACATTGCACGTACCATCGGAACATTTGATCTTTCAATCATGCAGGTCCCGTCATGCTGCTGTGCTATCCCGTTTAAACCGGCTACAACATCAGAACGGGGAAGGATCAATGAGATAGAAAAGAATCTTTACAACAAGTAAGGCTTTGAAATCTTTGGTAATGTAGATAATACGCAGGAAGAAAAACCCATGGACCTTTCAACTAAACTCTCCAGACTTGAAGAACTCATCAGGAATAAGGCACCGATTCTTATTGCGTACTCAGGAGGAGTGGATAGTTCACTCCTGGCTGCAGTAGCACAGGAAATTCTTGGATCTGATAACGCCCGCTGTGTCCTTGTAGACGGGCCTGAAGTTCCACGCAGAGGAGTTGCAGAAGCGATATCAAACGCAAGATCACTGGGATTAAATCTTGAGATAATCAAGGGAGAGTCACTTTCTAAAGACCTGAAACAGATCAACCCATCAGACCGATGCAGACACTGCAAGATAGGTACATATCAAATCCTTGCAGAGGCAGCTAAACGATACGGAAGTAATTCAATCGCAGATGGAGCAAACATTTCAGATCTGGGAGAACACCGCCCGGGAATCGAGGCCTTCAGCTCATGTGGTGTGATTCACCCTTTCATTATGGCAGAGATCACAAAACAGGATATCAGGGAGATCGCACGGTTGAAAGGACTCCCATTCTGGGATAAACCGTCATCGGCTTGCCTGTATTCCCGCATTCCATATGGCGACGAGATAACAGACAAAAAGCTGCAGATGATAGAGGAGAGTGAAGAATTACTCACGAATCTCGGATTTAAACAAGTCAGAGTGCGTCATCACGGAAATATTGCTCGAATAGAGGTACAGCCTGAAGATATGCTCAAAATTATTGGCCTGAAAGCAGACATCGAGATGAAAATTCGTAAGATAGGGTTCTCATATGTTACATTAGACCTTAGAGGATACCGATCAGGAAGCATGGACGAAGTGCTGTCATAGTCGTGATATATGACCGAAACCGGAGAAGGACAGGATATTACCAGAGTCATCCTGACTTCTGACCGGTTTCGGGCATGGATTGATGATCGGTCTATCGGTCACGTACGGGTCATAAAGCGAATCAACTTTTGTATAATCATCTCGGCTATACGCCAGATAGCATCGATTCAAAAGAAAGATTCTGAAAATTCCCAGACTATTCGTATATATATTCCCCGATCACTTATGTCTATCAACTCAGAAAATCTTCAGGTGTTTATTCAGTTTGCAAGAGACTGTGGAAATATCCTGATTGAAATTATAGAGATTGAAGAACTATAAGATATCAGATTGGTAACCGAAGTAATTACTACCAAATTCCTTTACAAATCCAGAGTTAGGCACCATATGGATGGGAAAAAGCCGGACTCATGGTACCTACAAACAGGAGGCGTGTATCCTAGTCAGTATTTCACCCGTACAATGAGGAAATTCAAATATACGTCTTCTAACAGATAACGTACAGTCAAAGCGAGAATATTCTAATAATATTTCGAGATAAGTCAGAAAACATAGTTACTTTGTTTGAATGAGGACCATCAGGCACCAGATCTCATTCAGGAACCAATAATTCAGAAGATAGAATTCCCATGAGTCTGAAATATAGTATAAACAGGGCGGTGGAGATCACTCACTCGTTACCTGAAACAATCATAGATTCAAGGTTCTTAACTCATGAAGAGGACAGTTCCTATTCGCCGCCAATGGGGGTTACCCCCGGATCCCTGGAACATGTTATTTTTATTACCCTGACCCTCTCAATTGACAATGGTCTCCATTCCTCTATACTCTGGGATTCTTCACGGCAGGCATATGAGTCAGAGCAGACCAGATATCTCTTTTCTCCAGAGTCCCTTTTCAGTGAAGAACTAGATCAGGTCAGATATGATCTGAAAAATCTCAACATGGGAGGGACTAAAAATAAA
The DNA here is from genome assembly GCF_003173355.1 of Methanospirillum lacunae. Taxonomy (NCBI): domain Archaea; kingdom Methanobacteriati; phylum Methanobacteriota; class Methanomicrobia; order Methanomicrobiales; family Methanospirillaceae; genus Methanospirillum; species Methanospirillum lacunae. The sequence goes on from NZ_QGMY01000009.1 coordinate 66,437, forward strand.
AACGCGGAGATATGGAAGAATGCAGGCTCATATCTATTTCAGAAGTGGGGAGGAGATCCTAGAAATTTCCTCAGGTCATGCCAGTGGAATGGGCCTGAAATTCTGAACCGGATGATATCAGCCAGGTATCATGAGGCATACGACTTCCAGCATTTCATCGGGGAGAGAAAAGGCATGTTATGGCTTTCACTGCTCAAAAACGATGCCGGGATTGATACACTCACGAATCTGAATAAAATTCCGCTGCTCACTGATATTCATATCGTCAGGGCAAGTATTGCCCTCGGGCTGGCATATGGTTCATACTCAGGACAGATCTCGTTGATATCTCAAAAAGTCAGAGAATTATGGGAAGAGGCACTAACTCAGAACGGATCGGACAAGGATGGAATTACCACATTTGATCTGTCAGAAGTGCTTCGGAATCTTTCCAGAAACGGATGTTCACACAAAGATGGAAAGCGAACCAGATGCCAGCATTTTGAAGAATGCCCATTCAACCGATTCTGTGTGGAAGGTCTCTTTGCTCTTGAAAATAAGGGAGTTCTTATCGATACAATGAGCCAAAGTAATCCTACAAAATGATAGATTGAAGCATTGTCTATCAAATCAAAATATCTCCTCAATTCCCTCATATAAAATCCCTCTCTTTTATCCAGCCACGCAATCAGATATGATTATTGAATATGAAATTATATCAAGAGTATTTCAGGTGATTCTCCCGGTCTGATCAATGGACGTTTTCAGTCCTGAATTTCAACATACAGCAATCTCTTCTTCGGGAAAAGTGATAGGAATTTCTGTAATCCGGAGAGGAAGACCGGGAAACGATGGTTCAGTTAAACAAAATTTTCATGAAAACCAAATAGGTATATAATAATAGGCTTCACAGGAATACAATAAATACGCGAACTGTATACCATGGAACAACTATACCCCCTTATCCGTTCGGTTTCTATCTTCTTTTTATTAGTTTTGTTTATTCAGATCTTAAAACGGAGAGGTTTTTTTGAAACAGGTAATACCGCAATTTTTGGAAAGGTGATTACAGAGATCATACTTCCGATTACTATTTTCTCAACGCTGGCAGTAGGAGAGATTAAACCACAATTAATTTATGCATCACTCATTTACCTTGTTGCCAGCCTCCTCATCTGTTGTATCGCCTACATTATCTGTACATTATTCCACTTTTCAAACCCGATTACAGGAACAATCGTCATTCTTGCAGGATTTGGAAGTACCTCAACTATCGCATATCCGCTTATTAGCCAGACGTATGGCATAAATAGTGAAGCAATGACAAGTGCTCTGATTATTGGTGAATTTGGATCATGTATTCCATTTTTTACAATTGGAATCCTGATTGTTGCATATTTTGGCCAAAGATCAAGAGGGAGTCTTTTTTATAATAATATAATAGCATTTTTCAGATCTCCTATCTTTATCTCTTTGATTGCTGGATTGGTAGTTTCCCAGATTCCCACCCTTTCCACTTTAATGACATCACCATTTTTTACAAGTTTTTTTGAATATTTTAATAACGGGTTTGAAATGCTCGTTGCCATTACGATTGGTCTGATGCTTAAACCAATAAAAATCAATGATATTCTCATATATATGGCAATCACCCTCCCTCTGGCATTAATTTGTCTCCCACTATTAGTCTATGCAGGAGCAACCCTGACCCAAACACCCTCTCTGATCCGGGAAATTCTGGTAATAGAAGCGGCAGTTCCTTCAGGAACTGTAGCAGCAGTTATGGCTGAAAGATATGGATGTGACGGATCTCTGGCTTCTACTATTGTGATAATTTCGTTTTTGCTCAGCCTGGTAACGATTCCTCTGATTTCAATTACTCTTTTATAATGAAAAAAGGTGAAATATGAAACAAAACATGTCAGATACCAGGGTCATTTTCGTACTATTTCAAAAAATAACCCCAAATAATATTTCCCGATCTCAAACAGAGGGGCATCGTTTCAGGGGCAGATTCTGATGACAACTGTTATTTCACTACAGCCAATCTATCAATTTGTATTAATTGCACTCATAATCATTGGCTCAATTAAATATTTAAAATACAGAGGGTTCTTCACCGATGATGATCAGTCAGTTTTTGATAAACTAGTAACTGAATTAGCACTTCCAGCAGTTATTTTTTCTTCCCTTGCGAAACTTGAGTTTTCGATTAGTACCATCGCACCTGCTTGTGTGCTCTTTATTACTTTGTTACTGGCTTTAATTATTGCATACATTTTTTGTCGTATCTGCAAATTTTCTCGGCCGATTTCTGGGACGATAATTATGGCCTCTGGATTTGGTAGTACTGCAACAATGGCGAGTCCCCTTATTTATGAATTATTTAGCTCACAACCAGATGTCATTCAAAAAGGGCTTACTATCGGAACATTAGGATCCGCTATTCCCTTTTTCACACTGGGAGTAATTATTGCTTCGTATTTCGGAGCTCAATATGCAGAAAGAGAGGTCAGGATATCATATACATTAAAAAACTTTTTCATGACCCCTATCTTTATCTCCTTTATTGTTGGGATACTGGTAGCTTTTCTGCTTCAAGAATTTCATATTCCAGGTACAGTATATTTTGTTGACATTTTTACTAACTTTTTCACAATTATTAGTGTATCAATGAATCTCCTGATCTGGATTGCATTAGGCCTCATGCTTCGACCAATTAAAATAAAATTTATTATTCCCATCCTTTTCGTTATCATCTGCATTAAAATGCTATTCGAACCCATTGTTGCAACATTATTATCTACATCTCTTGGTTTGTCACTTATTACCCAAAACCTTCTAATCTTGGAAAATGCAATGCCATCAGGTGCAATAGCCGCTGTACTTGCAAGTAGGTACGGATGTGACAGTTCGCTTGCAGGATGGTTAATTGTTGGAACATATGTAATTTCACTTATTACCATGCCACTTGTTTTTATGGCACTTCAAATAAATTGCATTTTTTCATAAATAAAGTGGAAATCAAGGACTTGGTGTACCATTCATGAAATGAGTAGTTTTGTATAGGGAGACGGGGCATCTATGTCACAATCATAATTATGACCTGGACTCACTATGATAGCGCGATCAGCATCAATGGATGAATGGTTCAGGATTCCAGAGCATGAAAACCTGATTAAAGGGACAGATATCCCACCAGTCTGCATGTAATCCATACTCAAAAGAACTGTATTTTCACCCTGATTGTATCAGGTCAATTCTGATCATACCAATAATTGCCTGATCTTTTTCATTTTTAGAAACATACAGCCATCAGTTGCACCCTTCTTTCGGTTTATCCTTGTTCGTGATGACCTTTGTATCAGAACTTGGAGAAAACATGACCGGAACCAGAAATATTGCCATTTATGGAAAGGGGGGTATTGGAAAGTCAACTACGACTTCCAATATCAGTGCAGCCCTTGCTGATAGTGGCCTGAAGGTCATCCAGATAGGATGCGACCCAAAGAGTGATTCAACCAACAACCTCCGTGGAGGAAAATCCATTCCATCAGTTCTTGATGCAATCAGGAGCGGGAAAAAGGTTGAAATTGAAGACATCGTGTACGAGGGATTTGGTGGCGTACTATGCATAGAAGCTGGAGGACCTGAACCCGGTGTCGGATGTGCAGGACGAGGTATCATTGCTGCAATCGAGCTTCTCAGACAGAAGAAGGTCTTTGAGCAGTATAAACCGGATGTTGTTCTCTACGATGTCCTCGGCGATGTTGTCTGTGGAGGATTCTCAGTACCAATCCGTGAAGGAGTGGCAGAACAGGTATATACGGTAACCTCCGCCGATTTCATGGCAGTGTATGCTGCAAATAACCTCTTTAAGGGTATTAAGAAGTACGCAAACAGCGGAGGAGCCCTCTTCTCTGGCATCATCGCAAACTCGGTTTCTCTGCCAATCCACAAAGAGATCATTGATGATTTTGCAGCACAGACCGGGACAACGATCGCTGAATATGTTCCACGATCGATCACCATCACACGGAGTGAACTTCGTGGTCAGACTGCAGTTGAGTATGATCCCGATTCAGAGCAGGCTGAGGTCTACCGCAGGCTTGCAAAAGCGATCATAACCAACGAGAAGAAGTACGTCCCTGCCCCGCTTGACGCAGAAGGGCTGAAAGGCTGGGCTGAGTCATGGTCAGACCGCCTCCTTGACAAAAAGGAAGAGGAACAGACTCACCGGTCAAAGACTGCAATAGCTGCAACATAATCACAGAAAGGAGTAATTATGGTATATAACACCAGGGAAGAGGCAGAAAGGGAACTCTATGAGAAGAAGATAGATCTCTCACAGAACACCTGCCCAAATCGTGAACAGCGGGCAAACGGTATCAATATCTTCTATGGAAAGGCAAGTGAGCTTGTTGACCAGGCAAAGTCAGGATGCCTCAAAAATCATGAGCGGGGATTTGCCCAGTCATCGGGATGTACGCTCAACTTCTACCTCTCGGTTCGTGTCGGAACCATCAGGGATTCGGCAACCATCTTCCATGCTCCGGTAGGGTGCTCGTCATCAGCACTCGGGTACCGGGAACTCTTCAGGGGTATCCCGGTTGAGCTTGGAAGACCTGTAAACTACGACCTGCACTGGATGACCACGAACCTTCGGGACAGAGATGTGGTATATGGTGCAGGCGACAAACTCAAGAAGACTATATACGAGGCACAAAGACGGTACAATCCAAAGGCCATCTTTATTCTGACATCCTGTACAACCGGAATTATCGGTGAGGATATTGAAGGAGCAGTCGCAGATGTCCAGCCGCACATCGATGCGACCATCGTTCCAATCCACTGTGAAGGAGTCAGATCCCGGCTGGTTCAGACCGGATATGATGCATTCTGGCATGCCATTCTGAAGTACCTGGTAAAGAAACCACAGAAGAAGCAGGAAGACCTGGTCAATGTTGCAAGCATGCTCTCATATACCTGGCAGGACAGGCTTGAAATCCAGAGACTGCTGAGCAAAGTAGGTCTTCGTGCAAACCTGATTCCTGAGTTTGCAAGTGTTGAGCAGTTCCAGCAGCTCTCTGAAGCAGCAGTGACAGCACCGCTCTGCCCCACATATACCGATTACATCTCACGTGGACTTGAGCAGGAGTACGGTGTTCCATACTTCATGTATCCGTCACCAATGGGAGTTGCAAACACCGATCAGTGGCTCAGACAGATAGGAAAACATACCGGAAAGGTTGATGAGATCGAGGCATTGATCGAGGATGAACACAAGACCTGGCTTCCAAAGCTGCAGGCAATCAGATCAGAATTCGACCGGATTGCAGCAGAGAAAGGAAGCAAAGTCAGGGTTCTCGGATCACTTGGTCAGGGAAGACTGCTTGCTCAGCTCCCGTACTTTGACGAACTCGGACTCACCTCTCCGGCAGCGATGTCACAGGACTATGACAACCTGATCCTGGAAGATCTTGAGGATGTCATTGCAAAGGTTGGTGACTTCGATCTCCTGGTTAACACCTTCCAGGCCGCAGAACAGTCACATATCACCGAGCAACTTGATCCTGATCTGACACTCAGCTGCCCGTTCCAGGGTGGTGCATACAAGAGAGTTAAAGGATCAACCAGGATTCACGCACTTCGTGGAGATCCAGACCCCTGGAGTGCCCAGAGTGGATACACCGGGGCAATTGCGTATGGAAACTTCCTGCTTCAGGCTCTCAAGAGTTCTGCATTCCAGAAGACCCTGAAAGCAAAGACAAAAGACAGTTACCGCGAGTGGTGGTTCAAACAGTCAAACCCGCTCTATTACATGAAGCCGGAGAGTATTTAATGAGCAGTGCAGAAGCAGAATCGGCATCTGAAGATTTATCAGAGGGAAGAGCAATAGAGGCTCCTAGGTTTTCCTGTGCACTCGGGGGAGCTCTTGGAACTGCATTAGGGATTTACGGAACTGTCCCAATTCTCCACTCAGGAGCTGGATGTGGTATCGGTCAGCTTTTCGGCCAACTCTATGCAGGAGGACAGAATGCAGGTGGTCCACAGGGAGGAACCAGTACTCCCTGTTCCTCACTTGTCGAGCACCACGTGGTATTTGGCGGTGAAGAGAAACTCAAGGATCTCATCAAAGCAAGTACTGAGCTGATGGAAGGTGATCTGTATGCTGTTATCACCGGCTGTGTTCCGTCTCTTATCGGAGATGATGTAAATGCAGTTGTCAGGCCATTTAAAGATGAGAACGATATCATTTACGTGAAAACTTCCGGATTTACCGGGAATTCATATGAAGGGTACGAACTCTTCTTTGAAGCGGTGATAAACGATATCCTGAAACCGGCAGAGAAGATTCAGCTTAAGACTGTGAACATATTCGGCATTGTTCCCTATCAGCATGTCTTCTGGAAAGGAGATGCCAAGACCATAAAAGACCTGCTTGCACGAATTGGTGTTACCGCAAACGTGTTCCTTGGCGAATTTGACGGAACAAACCAACTCAGGAACATTCCGGCAGCAGAATATAACATCGTCCTCTCAACATGGAACGGTCACCGTGTTGCAAACCTGCTCAAAGAGAAGTTTGACACACCATTCTTGTCATTCCCATCAGTTCCCATCGGACCGAAACAGACCACAGAGTTCCTCCGGACCGTCGGAAAAGCACTCAATGTCTCTGAGAAGATTGTTAAATCCGTCATTGAATCAGAAGAGAGGCGTGTATACCGGTTCATTGAGTACGGTGGTGATGCCCATATGCTTGTCAGGCCACATCCCTTCTTTGCGGTTGTAGCAGACTCAGGAACTGCCATTGGGATCACCCGTTTTCTGGTCAATGAGCTTGGATATCTGCCTGATGTCGTCCAGATAGCTGATGAACCACCAGAGGAAGTCAGGAAAGAGATTACAAAACATCTCACCGAAGGTCTTGAAACACCGGTGAAACCAGATGTGATATTTGAGACTGATTCCCATCTCGTGAGGCAGAATCTCAAGAATCGCCCCTTCCTGTTCCTGTATGCAAGTTCTCTTGAAGCACCGACTTCATTGCAGGAATTTGGAGCAATACCGATCACAGTCTCATTCCCTGCGATGAACAGGCTCATCTTAAACCGGACGTATGCCGGGTTTGATGGTGCTCTCACGCTCTTTGAAGAGACGGTCAGCACCTTTGTTGGCCCGCTATAAGGGAGGGTATATGCACGTGCAGTCATAAAAAAAGTGGAGATAGATATTCTGGCATCAGGGGAAGATCAGACATCAACCTTCCTCCCTAATCTCCAGATTGTAGTAAAGAATCAAAGCCGTTCTCACGTTACAAAAAATGGTGTGAAAAGATACACCACCTTTCGAGCCTCATATTAAACTACAATCTTACTTCCTCACGGGAAATATCTTTTTTCCGGACACCGGTGCTGATAGATCAGGCATGTTCATCAGCACCCCGGTTCCACAGGAATGAGCAAAGTCTGAAAATCTCCTATTATTAGTTTCGCATATTCATTGAAGATGTATTTCCGGTTTTGATTCCAACCGGTTATTTCATTGACTATTCAGGTTTATTTTGTTTTTTGGGATTCTATGTAGTTTAAATAAGAATCAGTTCTTTATTGTTACAAGTGAATAAGCTGAATCAAAAATGTACTGAGTTGAAATAATCCTTGATAATCAAACGAATTATTGATTTCAGCATGAAACCGAGATTTTTTTAAATAACTTTTTTATTTGAATATTTTAAACATTCTAAAGAAAAAAGGGTGTCAGGAGTAACAGGTAACAATTTCTTTTTCAAGAATATCAAGGCCTGTTTGCATCTCTTGTTTGGTAATCGTGAGAGCAGGAAAAATCCTGATGATATGACCATGTTTCAGATTTAAGATTAAACCATTATCCAGGCATCGCGTTACGATTTCCGCAGATTTTAAGTCGTCAGTTAGTTCAAGAGCAATCAACAGACCCTGACCTCTCACTTCAGTAATTGCTTTTGGGTACTTCTCTTTCCACCCATTCAAACGTTTGATAGTGTCAATTCCCAGATCACTGACGTGAGATTCGATATCCGAATCAATCAGATATCTGATAACTGCTTCAGAAACTGCACAGCCAAGAGGGTTTCCATTATACGTTCCTCCATGATCCCCTTTCTGGATACCATTAACAACTTCATCAGTAACTGCAAATGCAGAAAAGGGGAATCCTCCGGCGATTCCTTTTGCCATCGTGATAATATCAGGTTTTGCTCCTTTACTTATGGAATAAAAAAGCGGACCGGTCCGGAAAAACCCGGTTTGTATCTCATCAGCGATAAAAAGAACGCCATGTTCCCGGCATACTTCCGATAGTTCCAGAAGGTATGATTCTGAAGGGATATTTACACCACCTTCACCTTGGATAGGTTCCACGATGACCGCAGCCACATCCTGGTCGATGATCTCCTTAACCGCTGAAATATCATTAAACGGCACAAAGAAATATCCCGGCATAAGCGGATTGAATTTATTCCGGTGAACATCCTGTCCTGTAGCAGAAACGGTACTAATTGTCCGTCCGTGAAAACTCATTTCGGTTGATATAATATTTTTCTTTCCGGTAACCTTCCGGGCGAGTTTGATTGCTGCATCATTCGCTTCTGCTCCACTATTGGCAAAGAATATCCGGGTAAGGTGCTTTGGAAGAATCTCATGAAAGAGTTGGATTAATCGTGAACGTGCTGGTGAATATGTCGCTCCTGAATTTGGGTTTTGTATAATTTTTTTGCTTTGATTGCAGAGTGCTTCAGTGATTATCGGATTAGCATGACCAATACAGGTGACACCCCATCCCGAAGTAAAATCAAGATACTGTTTGCCATTTTCATCCCAGACATACACACCATCGCCTTTCTCAATAGAAAGGTGTGTTTTATCTGCAAATGGGATATAATACGAATCTTCTATAAGAAACGTGTTATTCGTTTCATTCATTACGTTGCCTCTTTAAAAGTAATCTTATTGCCGCGGTAATCGTTTATTATTTTATTTGTAATCCGTTAAATGTTGTCAGGAATAATTGAATTTCTATTTACGATAACTAAAACCCGAAATGCTCTTCTTTGATGACAAAAATGGTAGATGATACATCGCGTTTCATATCGGATACCCAATTTGATATCAGGAAATCCAGGTATATTCTGAATGAGATGCTGGTTTGCTCCCTGAAATAATAATTGCAGGGTGGATATAGATCCTCATCTGCTCATCCGGGGTTTCACCTTCCCGGGAAAAATGCCACCGGGAAAGAAACTCATCTATCGGTATTACTCCTCGTGTTCCGAGGAGAGCAGGATCCTCAAAGTAAACATTCCTGCAATCAACTCCGATCACGACCATGTAATGGCCGTCACCCCAGACCTCTTCCCATCGTTCAGGTCTGATCTTTACCCAGATGCCATCATTTTCATACCCATTCCATGCCTGTGCGATAATAATCACCGGAATTCGGGTTTCGATATACTTCTTCAGATCATCGATGGTTGTCTGCTCCTGAAGGGAAGCCTCAAGGCCGTATGAGATGGCGACTTGTACTATCTTTTCCGGTGCAGTTCCCTGGTCTTTGCTGGTTTCTAACTGATCCATCAATTCCCGTTCTTCTATGCAAACCCCCCAGTATCTGAGAACCGCTTGAAGTGACGACGCCCCACAGCTGTACCGGGTACTCTGAATAACCTCAGGCACAGAATTGAGAATTATGGTATCAGGTTCGGGAGTATCGGCACCCTCATATGCAGGGCAACATGGAAAATTAACAGGCATAGATCTCATCGGAGGGGAAATATGTCATAGAACCTTTTATAAGATTTTTCATAGTTACTACGTGACAGCGTAGTATCATCTATTTGACTCTCTCTTATCGATATATAGAACGGTTTGAAATGATCCAATCCATATACGTCGGGGAGTTTATCTATTTCAAAAATTATAAAACTGTGGTGAAGGCATGAACGCATTAAACCCATTTCACAAATCCAGAATTTTCTTTCCAGGTCTTATCTATCTTGGAGTATTCATTTTCTGTATCGGCTTGATCCAACCAGGATCAGCAGCCATTTTTTCTCAGAATGGAACAGAGATACCGGGAGCTCATCTCATAGAGACCATGAATAATGCTACCAATTTATCTCCAACTCCTTTCCCCATTCAGTTCTTTTATAATACCCACTACGGATCCTGTCAGGCAGTAATCCAGTACCCGGACAAATTTTCAACTAACCATACAGACATCCAGGTAGAGTATGATGATCTCTTTAAAGTACAGAAAATCCACCCAGTACAATGAATATAAACCCGGTTTAACAAGAAAGACATCCATTATCTGATTATTTTCATGGGAAATGTTGCGATCATGGATAGTGGGGATATTGAAACGTATACCGAACCCCTGACCCGCTGGTATCAGACCAATACGAAGAAAAATCCTCTCACGGGGTTGGTCTCATGGATAACATCCTTCACAAAAGAAGATCAGTAGTATTTAGGTAATCACTATAGCAGAAGAAAGGAAGAAAAAAGGGTTTTTTGCAGCGATTAAGAAATCATTTACGAAGTTAGGCGGGTGTTGTAAAGGAGATTCATCCTGTTGCTACACCCCTCCGACAGAGTCAGAATATCCCAAGAAAGATAAAAAAAACTGAAGAAGGAATCAATCCTCATTCATTTTTATCCTTCGTAATGGCACTTCCTCATCATCAATCATAGGGATATGCATGTGCTCGATTCCCCACTCACAGAGTGTATCGAGAAGAGGTATGAGGGTTTTTCCCAAGGGTGTGAGAGAGTATTCCACCTTTGGTGGAACCTGTTTGTACACTTTCCTTCTGATTATTCCATCCTCCTCCAGTTCACGTAAGTGTTTGGTGAGCGTCACATCGGTGATTCCAGGGATAGCCCGTTGAATCACACTGAATCGGAGAATTCGCTTTCGTAAATACCAGATGATCAGAGGTTTCCACTTCCCGCCGATCACATCAAGGGTTCCCTCAACCGGACAGAAATAACAGGATGGGTCTTTCATGGGAATCTATACTATGGTTTTGCATAGTATCTACAAAAATGAGTGGTATCCCCTATATGTTTGGCGTAAACCAAAATGTGTACATACGAATTGGGCATGATAAATAACACACAGAGACGAGAATTGTTCTGGATGTGACATGGATGAAACCTGTCTGGCTACTGACAAGAAACCAGAGAGTAAGTCGACGATATGGCGATCATTCCTCTCAATATTCTCTTATTGCCCCTATACAATGCTTGGAAAAAAGATCCTATGGTCTCTACAAGGAAAGAAAACACAATCTTCTGAATCTCTGAAAAACCGCGAAACATACCTGAAAAGTAAAAACACATTTGGACTTGGAATTATTCTTATAGGAGTATTCTGCCCGATATTCTGGATCTCGTTATTAACCGGAGCGGAGGGTGAAGAACTGATCAGAAGTGGTATTAACTCACTGCTTGTTGTCCTATTTGGAATTTTCTATATCGCATATCACCATCTTCAGATTCGAAAAAAAAACAAAAAGACACAGTTTAACGAAAAGGTTGAGAGTTGGGATCTATGATCTGCATCACCTATTCATTCAAAAAACAGGACTGATCCATGTACCAGACTAAAAAGCAGATATATAGCCTGATGAAGGTGGGGGGGATGTTTGCCTTTGTGGGGATTTTTTGCCCGTTCTTCTGGATGAGAATATTAGCCGGAGATTATGGATCAGAAACAGTAGTATACGGACTTCATTCAGCAGCTTTTATTGGAATTGGATTCGTTCTAATCGGTAAGAGTTGGTATGATCTAAAACATATAGATGAATGTACCTTAAATTGTTAATCTTGACTATTTTCTTCCAAAGGGTTCAGAAAGATTTCATTTCTGTGGAAAAAGGTGTGGCTATGATCCCTGACAATCAGGAGATGAACATCCACACTCTTTCTGTCGATTCATCCAGTGAATGTATAGGAAATACTCACTCGTTCTATCGGTGACATCGTGATTTCAGGAAGCGGTGATATTATTCATTATATCTGACCCTGGAAAAAAACAAGTAAAATGGGATAATATTCACCCCTTATTCATGTCCCGGAGTGAGCATTTGCTCTCCGAGATCCGTGATCCGATAAATGATCCATGTTCCCTGTTGATCTCCTTCAATGAGATTACCTTTTTTCAACACGGTAAGGTGATACGAAAGTTTTGAATCTGCGATTTTTATGCATTCTTTGATGACGCAGACACAGAGTGGTTGGATTGCAAGAAGATAGAGGATTTTTAACCGAATAGGATCTGACAGTGCGTGATGGATACTGCTCATCTGTGAGATATACGTCAGAGAAGGAAGACGTTCACATAGTTCATCCACTCCTATAGCAGAATCCAGAATGCCCTGAACCCGTTCGGGTATATCAATTGATTTCATGAATGTATCATGTCGATAGTTTTGGGTTTGTATTCATGAGTATTTTCAAAAATTCAGTTAAATATGAAATGCATTCCTATTAATAAACTACGGTACAGGTATTTTCAAAAAATATCTCGTTGATATAATCTCCATTTCTTTTGAATATTTTTTTAAAGATAAATCTGAATGAATTCTTACATCCCGAATAAGTGGTCGTTCTTCCGGAAAAAAAGGAGAGCAGGTTTGTGTGGGTGGATATGCAATCTGCATGGGGATGACTGATTCATGAGAAAAATTCAGATTTTTCTCAAATTTGTGAACATCCTGATCTATTTATCCTAATATCATATTGAAAATAATCCCGGTCATCGTGATAGCAACAAAGAGTATCCCGGCGAAAATCACAAGCAGCCGAATCTTCAGAACCTTCCTGAGAATTATCATCTCTGGCACTGAAAGGCCTATCACAGCCATCATAAATGCGAGAGCTGTACCCATTGCAACACCTTTTTCAGTCAGAACCTGTAAAATCGGAATCATGCCTACTGCATTCATATAAAGCGGAATTCCGATAAGTACGGCCAGGGGAACAGCAAAAGGATTATCTGGGCCTGCATATTGGGACAATAACTCCATTGGAGCATATCCATGGATTATACCTCCAACTCCAATACCAAGGAGAATGTAGGGAAGTACCCGGAGCGTGATATTTTTCGATTCATTTTTTGCAAAGATTATCCGGTCTTTCCAACTCAGTACTTTTTCACTCATTACCGGAAGATTTGATGCATATACAAAATCCTCAATTTCACTTTCAAGATGAAGTCTACCAATGATTATCCCGGCTGTCACAGCAATAATAAACCCGGTTATGATGTAAAGTGCTGCTATCTGCCAACCGAACATGGTATACAGCATGGTCGCAGCGATCTCGTTGATCATAGGTGATGCAATCAGGAAAGAGAAGGTTACTCCAAGAGGTACTCCTGATTCAATAAACCCAATAAACATGGGTACTGCAGAACATGAACAGAAGGGAGTAGGAATTCCTAACAGTGCGGCAATTACATTCCCAACCCCCTCGTGACGACCTCCCAGCCATTTTCGGATCTTTTGCGGCGTGATAAATGATCTGATGATTGCGATAAAGAATACTACCAACATCATCATAATCGTGACGTAGATAGAATCAAAAATAAAAAAATGAACCGATGAACCGGCTGGTGAATCTGGTGAGAGATTGAGAAGTGTGTACGTCACCCAGTCTGCAAATTTTTCGATCATGATGACCATCCAATATCCAGGTGTAATTGATCAATCATGTCGCGTTCGAAAGATTGTTCAGAACAAATCAAATTTTTTCCAGAAGAGGATAATGGAATAAGAGGGTTATTCGGGAAAAAAAGAGAGATCATAATACTGACCCCTTTGTAAAAAACATTCATGGTTCTCCTCATTTTTGTTTTACGGCATTGATCACGGTTATGAGATCTGACTCATTAAATTCTGGCCCTGAAGTTTTTGTTATCCCTAACTCAGTAATCAGCACATATCGGTCAATGGGGATCTTTTTGGCATCTAAGATTTTTTTGCCGCATTGTATCGGACAACCGTCGATGACTATTCGTTCATCTGCCCCTTTGGCCATAGTGATGAGTGCTTCAACATCACCACCAATACCCGCAAGACAAGAGCCCGTCCCAAATCCTTCCTTGTTGAGCTGACAGGCCGCAGCATTAGAGAGCTGGCCAACATTAGACGCAATTCCAGAACAGGAATATATGATGCGAGGGACTCCTTTTGCACCACAACTGCAAGTAGTTTTTTCATTCATTTCTAATTCTTCCTTTTTCAACTTTTGTCGAAATAACATAGTATGCGAAATCGGATAAACTTTGCTGTTTCAACTTATTTTGTATCATGAAGAATCACGAACATTTTACAATAATATTTACTCAAGCAGACGGATTTCAGGTAAGGGATTCATCACAATGATAATCTCGGCTTTTCGAAAATCATTTCTAACGAGTAACAAAAGAACAAGTGCGGAGGTTCAATAATCACTTCGGGATCTAATATTTAGCGGTGATCCATTCCAAATCGTTTGCCCAACGTTATCTTCAGATCATTCATGAAATCTGCTTTATCCCTGAGTTTATACCAAAGACCAATCTGATTCTCAGCCTGAAACCCGGTATCATTGGTATACCCAATCATCAGTGACGACGAAGTCACTCCGTAACGGGATACTAGGTCTGCATTCTCCGGTACTTCAGCATTGATGTGTGCAATATATCAGCTTCCCGTCTGCCAGTTCACGGGCAAATGAGGCGTTTATCGTCACTTCAGCAAGTTCCCCAAGGACCTGACAGGAGTAACACTGCTAGGTAGGATGAAAATGATAGACCTCGATTACTGATGGCGAAACTGATGCACGAACCGATATTACAAATTCAACGGAGGACTGATTATCCAGGATGAACCTTTTATTGCACCCACACCCTCCCAAAGGATCAATAGCCCGGTAATGAGTGCCAGAACAAGAAGGGGAATCAGCAGTCCGTTGTATGGTTTTTTATCAGCCATACAAATAAAAAAAGGACCATATCAAAGTTTACTCTGGTGAGCAGAATCACCGGAGCTGTTCCCGGACAACTGTGGTCAGAAGTTCGATCTCATCGAACCGGGGCTCTTCCATCCCATTTTTTATAATTCCACACTCAGTTGCAATGAAAAGAATCTCTGGTTCATATCCCTGCTCCCGCACCTTCTTGCTCCCACAGCAATCACTGCATCCGTCAAGAACCACAATCTTCTCAGCATGAGAAAGAGCATCACAGAGCCGGTCCGGATCCACCCGGCAGGAGATACAATGTTCAATCATACCCGGACACTTTCGCATCAAATGCTCTCCCGTCTTCGTGGTGAGTTTACCCGTATTTGATATCCCTGAGCAGGTGATCAGGGTTATCCCGTCATCATCATGCATAAAAAAATGAGCTTAACAGCACTTTCCACCACAACCGCCAGAACCGTCGGAGGGTTTCTTTCCTTTCCCTGACTCCTGGAGTTTTCCTTCACCTTTCCAGGCAGCTGAGGCAATCGCCTCGACCTGGTCAGGGGTGAATGACCGGTCACCACTCTTTTTTTCAACACCGAGATCGGTGATCACCAGGTGCTGGTGAACCGGGACTCCTCCTGCCTCGGCGATCTTCTTTGCACAATGCATCCCGCACCCGTCGATCGCAACAACCTCATCGACCTCTTTGGCACGTTTTGCAAGGGCTTCAGATGATGCAAGCAGAGCAGTGCAGGCATATCCCCCGTACGATTCTTCATCAAGCTGGATAGCAGCGGCGTTTGAGATCTGACCGGTGTTCGCCTGACCACAACAGGGGAAAATGATCCGTGATTTATCACCGCCACCACAGGAACAGGGTGCCTGCTCTGCCATTATGCCCCCTTGAGGATCTCGATGATCTCATTCACGGTTGGAACCCGGCCAGCCACAACCTCTTCTCCGTCTTTAAACAGGGAAGGGGTCATCAGAATTCCACGACTGACGATCTCACTCAGATCTTCAACTTTGATGACCTCTGCCTGAATTCCTGCTTTCTTCACGGCTTCATTCACGTTATCATACATCCTTTTGCATTTTGTGCATCCGGAACCTAATATTTCGAGTTTCATAATTTCACTATTATTTGAAATATACTGTCTCTATGAGATATTCATTTTTCGCAAAAATCTTCATTTCCTCTACCCCATCACCCAGTTGAAGAGATACCCGGTAAGGATTATTCCCGAGCCAACCACTCCGATAAATATGGCAAGAAGCCGGGGTTTGAGAACCTTTCTGAGTAGGATCATCTCAGGGATCGAGAGAGCGGTCACTGACATCATGAATGCAAGGGCCGTTCCCATCGCAACCCCGGCACGGGTCAGTTCTGACACCAGCGGAATGACTCCGGCTGCATTACTGTACAGGGGTATTCCGATGATAACCGCTACAACAACCGCGAACGGGTTATCCTTCCCGGCATACGCAGCCAGAGCTCCGGCTGGAATCCATCCATGCATCAGGGCACCAATCCCGATACCTATCACAACATACAGCCAGATCCGTTTTATGATATCCAGTGTTTCAACCCAGGATTCCTGGAACCGTTCTGTGTACGTTGGTTCATACATCGCTATCCGGGTTGGTTTGACTTTGACCTGATAGACATACTCTTCAACAAACCGCTCAAGTTTCAATCTGCCAATGACCAGACCGGCAACGATGGCTATCACTTCACCGGAAATGATATAGACTGCAGCGATCTGCCAGCCGAAGAGACCATAGAGCATTACCAGAGCGACTTCGTTCACCATAGGGGCTGCTATCAGATACGTGAACGTGACCCCAAGTGGGATGCCGGCCTCGACAAAACCGATAAAGAGTGGTACTGCAGAACAGGAACAGAACGGTGTAATAATTCCGAGCAAGGCAGCCAGGATATGCCCGATGAATGTTGATCCCTTCCGTTCTGCAAGCCATGCTTTTGTCTTTTCAGGTGAGAAAAACGATCTGAGAAAGGTTACGAAAAACACAATCACAAGCAACAGGATGAAGATCTTCACCGTGTCGTAGAGAAAGAAGTTAAGTGAACTTCCTGCCGGACTGTCCGGGCTGAGACCGAGTAGTGAGTAGACGATCCAGTCAGCAGCGGTTTGTACTATCTCAAATACCATTTTTACTTCCGGATTTTGATTTCAATGATTTAAGGGAATTGTTTTTTATAAACAGCAAGGATTGCTCTCATGTACGCTTCATCAGCTGCTTTTGGGACATAGTTGTACACTTTCACTCTCTTCAGCAGATTCTCTCTAATCTGCTGGTCAGACGGGAGGTTCATCTCCTTTACTTCAGCAATGATCTCGTCAAGCATGGTGATACCGGTGGGGACTCCGTTGACTGGGACCATTTTAATCTGCCGGAGTGCATCAGCCTGACAACACGGAATATCCTTGTTCATCTCATCAACCTCAATATTTTGAAAAACCTATGTTTAGATACATCTGGCGTCTGTTTCATGTTCACCAGGTACCTCCGATTCAAATATCAGACATCAAATTCCACATCCTATTCTTTCCAAGAATCCTGATTGTCCGGATTTTTTTGTTGCCTGCCCGATCCACAACAGCAAGGACAAAAGCCAGGTCCATTTCTGATGAATCTGCGCATAATCAACATCATTCCAAAAAATAACAAGAGGCACACAATGGCCATTCCCGCAAAGAAGAAGAATGGCATTCCGAAAAACGGTATCATGAAAGGCATTCAATTTTCATCTCGTTATGGTTTGATACGAACAGGGGCCACACATTTCAACATTAATTGAATTATATTCAGTACTATTTAAAAATACGTATCTGAAATCAGATAAAAGGGTATAATAATCATTTTTTAATTTCAGAAAATTCTGAATTTTAACAGAAGGATTATCATTCGTCTTTCTCATTACAGCATCAGAACTGTTGTTTCATTCGCATGATCTTCATCCCACGCAACATCATTCGAATTATTATATACCGAAAATTCATTCAAAATTTCAGTTATTAATGTTTAGGTGAAGCAATCATTTAAGAATTTTTTTAACCTATTTTATTTTTGATATATGAGGGCATTTTATGATTTATTCTTCTTCGGTGAGAATCTTGTGTATGAGGTGCAATACATCTTTTGAAAATGTGCCAGTCGATACAAGCATCAGACAGCAACTCTTTTTCCGTTACCGAGAGAAATCAACGCCATCTTACCTCTATCATTGATATTTACTTGTTTTCTCATCTCTTTTGGAATCACAATCTTCCCCCTCGTATCAGTTGATAGAATCGCTCAACACCGTAAGAATAAGCCCCTATCTAAAAAAAAATGTTGAACCTGTTGAATTTGATACCGTTTTCATTTCTCCACCTCTCACGATTCAAACTTATATGAAACAAGTACAGATAAATGCCTCCTATGTTTACGGAAAATTAAAATTATTAGAATCATGTCTGGTAATCAACGTCACACTGTTCCTGATCGTCAGAAGAACCAATAGTGCCAATTCGGAGAAAATTGAACACTTCAGCGAGAACGAACAAGTAGTTAAGACCAGATGAAAACTCCATGAACAAGGAATTTGGTATTGAACGGATACATGTCGGTGTAGATGTTTTTCATACCTCTGTCCGGTGCTCTAATACCAGGACTACCCTAGCATCAGTGATCCAGGAGATCACCCCAGCACTTACCAAACAGGGAATTCGGATCAGGTATTCGGAAACGGTGCTCCCATCCGATCAGTAACCGGAGTGAAACAAAGTCCTGATCAATGGCAAACCGCTTGAAGAGTACATACCCAATGCACAGTTGTCCAGACCTTCTGGGTGTCCAGTGTACGTATTATTGAAGAGGTATCAGCAGAATGCTGAACTATTCAAATCCATGATGAGTTCTATGAATTGATCCCTGCTGATCTCATCCGCCGAGTATTGGTTACTGCTGCAGACGGGATTGAAGGAGAGAAAAAATCGCTCATAAAATGCTGCGAATAAGTGGTTTTATACGCATACCCCAGTGAAAGATCGGGGCCAGGGTTAATAATGATTTCAATTGTTATTGAATCAAATGAAACGATGTCAACGATAAACCGGAGTATTTCATACTATGAAGAACAAAAGAATAATCGGATTGTAACATATGGGATTGCCTGAACCAATTGAGGAAAATTTAGATCAGATCGGTGGAGTAGAGGGTCTTAAACAATATCTTCCACCAGACGATGAACTACTCAGAAAAAAGAGCGTTTTCACCGCTTTATCTGATGTATACCGCCTTCAAATTCTTTACCTCCTCAACATTCAACCTCTCTGTGTCTGTGTGATTAAGGAGGTTATCGATATTGCTGACTCCAAACTATCGTATCACCTTAAAACTCTCACCACCGTAGGATTAATAGAAAAAGAACAGGATGGCATCTTTCTCATCTATTCTATCACCCAAATGGGAAAACGGTGTATTCAGATCTGGGTATAATTTATCGATTCTTTTTTTCATGATTGCGTTATGAGAGGGGCGATACCTCTCGTTTGGTACATAATCCCTGAAATTTTCAAATTTTTACGGCAACTTTATTATCAATTCAAAATAAATTGAATGATGGGGCAGTCAGATATGAGCGTGTTCGGTGTCATACCAATTCCAGAATATATTCCATCATCTCGTACTGACAACAAACCCATTCTTCTTTTCTTTCAGGTGTATTCATGAAACAGCAATCATCAACGAAATGTAACGAAAGGAGTACAGTGATATTCCTGCTCCTGTGTATCGCCTGCTTTGGATTCTTCATTTCAGGAGCCGCTGCAGCAGAAGCAAACAATACCTCTTCAAGCGTTAAACAGGTTGAAGTGTATCACTTTCATCCAACGAACGGATGTATTACGTGCACAACCATCGGGAACTATGCTGAAGAGTTGATAAAAAAATCATATCCAGCAGAACTTGAAAACAAGAAGATCGTCTTTGATCATATCAATTATCAAGACCCCAAGAACGCAGACCTCGTTAAGAAATTCGGAGTAACCGGTTCCTCATTGATGATCGGAGTAACTGATGCAACCGGTTTCCACAAAGAAGAGAACCTTAAGGTCTGGTATATTGTTGGGGACAAAGGGAAATTCGATACCTACCTGAAAGACCTCCTAGACAAGAGACTCTCCGGTTCATTAGAGGCATAATATCCCCCGGGTTTATTTGCTTGGTTTATATGACTGATAGAACATCAGGGATTTTCACTGAATACATGATACAGAATCATGTGCAAACAACACATGCACGACGTTCCCTTTTTTTCCTGATCGTTGCAGTATTCGTGGGGTTGATCTTGGTTACCGGATGCACAACACCGGCAGGTCAGTCAAAGACTGCCGGTTTCTCGTCACCGGTTGAGAAAGTTGAGGTGTACCATTTCCATCCTACCAACGGGTGTCGGAGCTGCACAACCGTAGGTGATTATGCAGAAGAAACGGTGAAAGAGTATTTCCCAAACGAACTCAGGAACGGGAAACTCATCTTTGATCACATCAATTTCCAGGATGAGAAGAATGCCGATCTTGTGCAGCAGTATGGAGTAACGGGTTCCTCACTGATGATCGGGGTGTACAACAAGACCTCCTTTACCAGAGAGAATAATCGTAAGGTCTGGTATATGACCGGGAACAAGACCCAGTACATGAATTACCTAAAAGGTGTTATCGATCAACGGCTTGCAGGAGACCTCTCGTGACTGACCTGATGAGTTTCATGGAAGCGATGGGGACGAGTGACATCCCCCTCGTTGCTGCGTTCTTCATCGGCCTGATGATGGCGATAAGTCCCTGCCCGATGGCGACAAACGTCACGGCAATTGCATATGTCTCCCGCAAGATAGGGGACAGCCGGTATACAATCCTGGTAGGACTGTTCTACAACCTTGGCCGGGTGTTTGTGTATGTTACCATTGCTGCCCTCATCGTCCTGTGCGGGCTTAATGTCCAGGCAATTGCCCTGTTCCTACAGGAATATGGTGATCTCCTCCTCGGTCCGATCCTTCTTATCTGTGGTATCCTGATGCTTGAGATCATACCACTCTCCTTTGGGTTTGAACATGCCGGCCTGCAGGATCTCAAGGAACGGATGAGCCAAAAGTTGTCAGATCAGGGGTTGCTCGGGAGTTTTCTCCTCGGGATCCTCTTTGCCTTGAGTTTCTGTCCGTTCAGTGCGGTCCTCTTCTTCGGGATGCTTGTGCCACTGGCTTTGAGTACTCAGGATCCGATCGGAGTTCCTCTGGCATTTGGGTTTGCAACCGGCCTGCCGGTGATCCTCTTCTCAGTGCTTCTGGTCACCGGGGTGAAGCGATGTAGTAATTTTTTGGGAAAGGTGCAGGCTGCCGAGGTCTGGTTCAGAAGAATCGTAGCGGTGATATTCATTCTGATAGGTCTGTATTTCACCGCGTTGCTGTTTATGGGATAATCATTCCAAAAACCCCAACGGTGCCCTGTTGGGGGCCCCAGGCAGAACGGATGAAAAGGACTTATCATCCAAAAAAAGATTATTTTTTGAGATTTAAATCAATCCAGGTGATTATCTCATCCCTTACCTGTCTGAAGATCTTCATCTGCTCTTCTTCGCTCCCTGTTGCAGATGACGGGTCCGGAAAACTGACATGGACCATCTGCTTTGCTCCCGGGAACATAGGACAGGCAGCATTGGCACTATCACAGACAGTCACTACGAGATCGATATCCAGGTCAAAGAACTCGATAAGTACCTTTGATCGGTGATGACTGATATCAATTCCAATCTCTTCCATCGCCCGGATAGCAAGGGGATGAACCCGTGTTACTTCCGTTCCAGCACTGAATCCTTCGTATCGATCGCTGTACTTCGCATTGAGATACCCTTCGGCCATCTGGGAGCGGGCAGAATTGTGGGTGCAGATAAAGAGGACTTTTTGTTTCATAGGAGTACCAATTATTTCTGTTTCGTATTCTTCTTCCACTGTTGATGAAGGAACGTGATGATCGTCCGGTCTGCATCTTCCCTGAACCTGTAGATCTTGTGATTTGACCGGTAATAGGTCTCGATAAGCCCAGCATCTTTGAGGATCTTCAGGTGGTTGGAGATGAGAGTGGATGATTCTTTGAAGATCCAGATGAATTCGCAGACACACTGGTCACGATTACTGAGCATCAGGAGAATCTTCAGCCTGATGGGTGACTGATAACCTTGAGTATCTGCTCCATTTTTGTGCGGTTTCATCCTATGTGCTGATTTCACCTGGTTCAGTTCCTCCTCCCAGTCTTCCCGGATGGCACAGTCGGCAGGACAACACCGGGTACTCACCATACTTTTACGCCTAAATAAGAAACCAGGTTATTCCTGGGAGTTGACATGCGTAATCATTTCCTTGTATTTTAGATAAAATTCAGGAAAGGGAACATTCTCCTCCTGACTCATTCCCGTACCATTTTCCTTTTAGATAGAGAGCGACATTGACCAGGCTTATAAGAACAGGAACTTCCACCAGTGGGCCGATGACGGTGGCAAAAGCGACCGGTGATGCGATCCCAAATACGGCGATCGCAACGGCAATAGCAAGTTCAAAGTTGTTTGAGGCGGCCGTGAACGAGAGGGTAGCAGATTTCTGGTAATCCACCCCTGCTTTCCAACTCATCCAGAAGGTTGCCATGAACATGATCAGGAAATAGCAGATCAGGGGGATGGCAACCCTGATGACATCGAACGGTACGGTAATGATGTATTCTCCTTTCAGGGAGAACATGACAATGATAGTAAAGAGCAGAGCAATCAGGGTGATTGGAGAAATTCTTGGGATGAAGACTGTCTCATACCATGATTTTCCTTTCATTTTAATGAGGATAATCCGGCTGAACAGTCCGGCAAGAAATGGAATACCGAGATAGATGAAAACACTGATGGCGATCTCTATCATTGTGATCGATACAGATGTGCCTGTGATCCCAAAGATCGGGGGAAGCACGGTGATGAAAACCCATGCATACAGGGAGAAGAACAGGACCTGAAAGATTGAGTTTAATCCTACGATGGCAGCACAATATTCGCAGTCTCCTCCGGCAAGGTCATTCCAGACGATAACCATTGCGATACACCGGGCAAGACCAACCAGGATAAGGCCATACATGAGGAGTGGCTGATCCGAGAGGAAGAGCAAAGCAAGAAGAAACATGAGGATCGGCCCGATGATCCAGTTCTGTACAAGAGAAAGCCCCAGAACTTTTGTATCCTTAAATATCAGGTGCAGTTCCTCATACTTAACTTTGGCGAGCGGAGGATACATCATGAGTATCAGGCCGATTGCGATGGGGATCGACGTCGTCCCAACCGAGAGGCTGGTAATGAAGGCTGGAGCTGCCGGTGCGAAGTACCCAATCGCAATTCCGATAATCATTGCGAGGAAGATCCAAATCGTCAGGTACGTATCTAGGAAGGATAACCGTTTGATAGTGGACATAATGATTCAACCGTGTGAGTCACAATAGTGAACTAACTCAGTATTATTTGAAATAATGTATATACTTATGGTAAAGGATACAGACAAACGATAATGAAACGATATTTTATCTTTAAAATTGGAATAGTATGAGATTTTGAAGTTTGTTGAGATCTCTACAATTAATTATCTTACCTCTTCACCGCAGTGGCATTGATATGAAATCCTTTGTTTTTTTCAGGAACGACTTCTCCGGTTATTCGTACGATATCGAGGTATTTTGGAGGCTCTCCGGTGTATCGGATTGTAATAGAGTTTTTGGCATTCTTTTCAGTACAGAGAGTACACCCGACCCGGTCAGCAACGGCAAATGCCTTTTTTTCAGGAGAGGTCTTTGAAACCACTGCTTTCAGTGATATTGTCTTTCCATAATACTGAGGGGGATTGGTGAGTATTGATTGCACATCAGGTACCTCGATAATATCAGAGAAATTAGTAGAACTCGACCGATTTCCCGGGATTTGTGTCTGGTTTGATCCGGACGCAATCCCAGAGAGGATGAGGAGTATCAGGGAGAAGGTGAGTATATGCCAGATATGAGTCATGATATGTGGTATGAAAGATTTCCATTCTATCTATAAATATTAAGGGATTTCAGGACTGTGAGGCCATTTCACCAAAGGATGAGGTGATGTAGGTACAGATATCAATATTTATTAAAATGGACTCTCCATGTACACCCAGTTATCGTGAAGATCGGGATCGTGAGTGACGGGCAGTATGGGGAACGGGCGTATGAGCAGATACGCAGGCGATTTTCCACCGAATGGATCCTGCTTCCGTTTTCCTCATTGCTGGTTGTTGATGATATCGATCTCACAATCCCTCCCTGTGATCTATATATCTCCTATCTTCGACATCCCGATATTGCGATAGAACTGATCAAGACCGGTGTCCCGGTCCTGCTCGGGGTGAACTTAGGTCCTGGATTCATCGCCCAAGCAAAGGAGTATAACCCTGCTGTAATCGGACCTGAAACGATGTGTTCTCTTTTGCCAAACACGGAGTTCTGGCAGATCAACGAGTATGCAAAGGTGTTTGGCAGGCCGGTATTTCATGTCCTTCTGGAGGGAGAGCAGATTGTCTGGTGCCAGCCGATCCGCCGGTCGCCATGTGGATCAACAGATGTTGCAGCACGTGAACTGAACAAGCAGATGTTTGATCAGGAGACGATGAACCGGTTTGCCCTTTCCATCTGTCATACCTGCCGGGCTCCCAGGTTTGGGAAGACTTGTGACAAGGAGAAGGCCGGGATTATTCATCTGGAAGAACTCGTCTCTTCGTTGAAAGGGATAAATCCGGGACTATGGGAGAAGAGTACCCAGGCTTTGAAGAAGGTAACATGTACAATAGTTTCTGCCTGCGATGATGAGGCCAAATAAGCTAATTTTAAAAAGATATCTCAATATCATCAGCCGTAAGGGTTTTTCTTCCAGAATGGGTTGCCAGCTTATTGGCTTTTTTTGCCAGTTTTCCGATGTACAGTACGACTCATTAGTTATGTTTATCCGGTTGGGTATGTAAGGGTGATTGAATCACCCATCCATCAAAAACGCCGCGAGTGTTGCCGAGATTCAACACTCATACAAAGAATAACGGGAGTGACCCCGTCGTTCTTCTCAACCTCCCCAGAAAGGCCGGAGTATCCCCCCGGCACAATACTATCTGATCTCACAACGTAGTATGCCAATGACGAGATCAGAACCGTATCAATTTCAGAAGCCCGGATAACTGGCTGATGTGATCCATCGAGGTTGCTGCAAGAGCCAGAGGATCTACAGTTATCGAACCGTCCTTCTGTTCTTCTACAGATTCCACCACCAGGGCAGCGAATTCAATAGAAGAAGAAGCCAGTTTCATGTACTGTTGGTACAAAAAGACAAGTCCCAGTATGTTAACGATGGTTACACCACCAAGAACACCACTTAACATTTCCCGGATCATATTCTTCCCCCGTACCTGAAATGATCCTGAACCGACATGTTACCTGGCACAAACCCTCTGATTATCATCGCCCGGTTTCTGGTTCCCTGAAACCCAAAGGCAAGCAGTCCTGAACCATTCACCCGGGTTTCTCCAGAGAGGCCCGAACCGATAACCCGTGAAGAATCATACTCCCCCTTCCTCAGGATCCCGGATACGTACACTGATGCATCACCAAGAGAACGCTCCACACCTGCGTCAAGAAACATGCATCGATCCCTGAGTTCAGATCCTTTCACAACGGCTGGTATGGGCTTGACACCTTAATTTTTTCTAATACTTCATGATGCATAAACAATACATTTATAGAATATAGGAATCTGTTTCCATTCTTTTTGATATTTTATATCGATCAAATACCACTACCAAACAGTATAGGGACGATACCAATAGACAACAAGTAACTATTAAGATCATTGAGATTAGCAAATTAAGAACAGAATAATACACATATTTGAGGTGCAGACCACCTCGTCATAAAAACACACCCAGAAACGTCTTCCAAATTCCACGATATCAAATTCCTGCCTGTGCGGAAAGACAGGGATTTTCAAACCAATAAACCTCTATTATCTACATTGGATTTGGTTTTCATTATTATATCCCAACAGGAGATATTAGGAAATTATATTGCTATTGAACAGATTGAGGAGAGTAATTTGGATATCAAAACCAGGAAAGATCACACTCACATTCTATCTACTGGCAATTTGATAAACAATGATGATCGGTATTACAGATACAATAAAAGCGATCTGTTTCAAATAATCTATTCAATAACAGTAATCACTTTTGATTTAACTAAATTACCACTGGAAATTTCATTCTTTACGAGGAATGTCACATCATATGATCCTTGTTTGGCGTATTGATGAGTAGTATTCTGAGAGGTGGATGTAACACCATCTCCAAAATCCCAGTACCATGATGTTGGATTACCTGTACTCATATCAGTGAACTGAACAGATAGCGGCATACGTCCCTGAATTGGGTATACTACAAAATTGGGTTCAATGTTACCAGGAATCGGTGTGGGTGTTGGTGATGGAATAACACCATTCGTAACAGTGACATATTTGCTCCATTCGCCAACTCCACCACTCTGATTACTACATGCTCTCAGTGTTACTGAATAAACACCAGGCGCAGTATATGTATGTGAAGAATTTTGCGCTGTACTGGATGATCCATCACCAAATTGCCAGTACCATGACGTTGGTGATCCAAGTGAACTATCATTGAATTGAACAGTATGAGGTGCTGCCCCATAGGTTGGAGATCCAGTGAAGAATACCATTACCTGTCCGGGTATTGGATTTCCTACCGATTCGATCGTTTGATTACCACCAAGATCAGTAAAAGTCCAGTTTGGCACTGCTCCGACAGATGCGTTGTTCACCAGAACGTCTGTCAGAATGGAACCTGGTCTTGCCTGAGTATAATATGAAGCATTTGTTCCGGAAGGATACATTCTGACGCCTGATGGAAATGTTTTTGTCCACCGGTCAGAGGTTGCATTAACCATCACGTCAGAATACATTATATCGAAGGGGAAGGGAAAGCTGGACATATCGGTGGTCGTATTTATAAGTTTAATCTCATATGATCCGGTTGGTATTCCATGGAGGTCAAGAGTGGCACTGATGTTGCCTGACTGATCATCATACCAGGGAGAATAGTTGACAACTATCGGATCATACGAGTAAAGAGGTTCCAGACAGACATTCATCGAAGGGCTGAGAAATGACCCGTTTATCTCGATGTGAGCAAAGGTATTATTCAAAGCTGAAGAAGGAGTTATTGACTCAATAACGGTCTGAGTTGAGTATGCATCGAGAATTGTAAATATGTCTTTCTGTGAGCACTGCTGATCATCAGGATTGGTGAGTATCACGGTATAATTACCAGGAGTAAAACCCCATATCCCAAAAGATGTGCTGACAAAACTTGAGTTTGAAAAAAGTACCTGAGTATAATTTGGTACGATATATCCATAAGGAGTGAGAAGCGCAACACGAATACCATCAACAAAGTTGGATCCAATAATTGCTAACTCGGCAGCATGAGAGTTATATGAAAAATTTGGTTCAATCCTGGATAATTGAGGTGCTGGAGCAGTCGCTAGCACCGTGAAGGCATTAGAGATAGAACAATATGAACCGCTTTGGTTTACAGTAACATTCCAGAGATCGGTGGAATGAATATATGGAATATTAAATACCCCGGTTAGATTATTGCCTTGTAGCGTACCGACTGCAGAAATATCTGCCATCCCATTCCTGCTCAAATTGACGGTATTTACATAATCAAAATTCGAACCTGTGAGGGTGAAGGGAACATGCGTGCCTGCCTGACCTAATGCCGGAATAATACCTGTGATAACAGGCGAAGATATGGTACTTTCAGAAACAGTAAACCCATTTGGTAATTCGAAGGTCTGGCCATATGGATTTGTAACAGAAATATTCCATGTTCCTACAGAAGCACCGGTAATTGGGAATAAACAGGAGATTGAATGAGGAGATATGACGGCTACATTGATTGCCGTGATATTTTTTCCCCCTTGCCTGGTGAGATTGACAATTGATCGATCAAAGAGGTTATTGCCTGAAATATTCGTTATAGCAACCGTGTGGTTGTTATACCCATGATTTGGGTACACTGAATTGATCTCTGGAGGAGAATTCCAGTATAACGCGTGAGCTGCATTCACTCTCCCATTGGTCACCGTGGGATAGAGGTTGCCATCTCCAATAGGATCAGTAGTTGATAAGATCCGGTCTACAAGTTCTTTGTTTGTCAGATATGGATTCCAACTCAGGAGAAGTCCCGCTACACCCGCAACGTGTGGAGTTGCCATAGATGTCCCTGATAGCCATGAATATGGTTCATAACCCCATGAGGTACTATATATGTCACCACCCGGGGCCATGAGGTCGACAGAGGTTTTCCCATAATTGGAGAACCATGATTTATAATTATTGGAATCTATCGATCCAACAGATATAATGTTGGGATTTTGATAGTCTGCAGGATATACTGGACGCTTGTCATTATCTGACCCCTCATTCATTGCCGCACATACCATGAGAAAATGGGTACTATTTATTATATCAGACCATGCCTGTGAATATGGGGCCCCCCCATATGAGTTTGACGTAATCCGGGCGCCCATCATGTCTGCGTACAGATATGCTGCAATCAGGGAGGATGTATAATGCCCTTCGACAGTCACATTGTACGTATTGAGCGGCATTATAGAGGTGTGCCAGTTCACCCCGCAGACTCCTAATCCATTATCTCCAACTGCTCCGATGGTTCCTGCACAATGGGTTCCATGCAGATCTGTCGCCATGGGATCCGGACGCAGGGGATCAAAACTGTATCCATGATAATCATCAACATATCCGTTTCCATCATCATCGATGCCATTGTCCGGAATCTCGTGACTGTTGACCCACATATTCCCTGCCAGGTCCGGATGTGTATAGTCAACCCCACTGTCTATAACTGCAATGATGATATCCTTTGATCCTGTTATGTCACGCCAGGCTTCCGGTGCATTGATATCGACCCCGGGAGTCCCACCATTTTGACCGGTGTTATGCATTCCCCAGAGATCATTAAAATACGTATCATTTGGAATGTTGGCCAGGTAATTTTCTTGATCTGATGCTGAAAGGGCAGAGGAATTATTCTCATCATCTGGCATACGTATTAGATAATCCGGTTCTGCATATTCAATGTACGGGCTTTTTGAATACATCTCCATCGCTTTTGATACATTGTTACTCCCTATTCTGACGAGTTCAAGACCGGGAAGACCAAGGGGAGTATAATCAGTCATCACAGAGGCATCAGCCTGTGCATTAAGACTAGCCGAAGCAGAGACGAACTCCTGAGATGTTACCAAATCTGTGTTATATTTTACCAGAAGACGATCCGGAGCATACTCATAAGTCCCACTTCCCGTTTCATGAAATATGACTGAATGGTTCGATGAGGTTGTATCGATAAAAGAGGGGGTTTTTTGTTGAACGTCTGTATTGGCAGACATAAGTGGAATTATTGCTGATATCAGAAGGATGATCAATACTATTCGTAGATAAGAGATCCACACGCCCATGAAACAATATATTCAGAAACTTGATATAAAAACAGATGGTACCTGCAAACGTACCTTATCAATATATGCGATGCAGGATTTCTACGAATTGGTGACCACCTCCGCGTAGGGCAAAAAACCGGTTTTATGGGGCTTTGATGGGGCTGTACAGATGTATGAAAAAACAGTATCCTGTACTTTTGGCTGCTTTTTTATATTCAATGCCGTTGTTATCCAGAATTAATACTTCCTGACTCTGCCTTTTCTTGATACTCACCCATATACACCGACCCAAAGCCATTGATACCATTTTGATACATACTGCCAAAGTCTCTCAATTGTTACTCCCTGCTCATAAGGCCGGCGGGCACGTTCTCATGTAGGCGTCTCGTGCTTTCACCTGATGGGCGAAGTCTCCGAAAAGGATGGATAGTATACCCGAGGAAGTCAAACCCCTGAATGGTCTGTCCAATACATCGTTTCTTCTTATGTACCTGCATGTTCAGCTCATTGAGAATGTGGTAGATGAGGCAAATTGCACGATGGAGTTGACACTGGATATTAGTTAATCTAACAAAGTCGTCAATATGTTTGCGTAAAGAAAAATTATATCACAAGATATAGACTGACATCATCAAAGGCCTCCTCTTGTCGGAGTAATGACCATAAACGGTATCACAATTCTAGACAATGAAATAACTACGAGAACCAAAATGTCCACTGTAATTTATTACTTTACTGGCACCGGAAACTCACTATCTGTTGCTAAGAAAATCGCAGCGACACTAGGGGAGACTGAGTTGGTGCCTGTTGCATCATTTTATGATACAACTGGGGACATTACCCCAGGAGTAGAGCGTATAGGGATTGTTTTCCCAGTATACTTCATAGGTCTGCCAGCGATGGTGGCATCATTTGTATCCCGTCTCCGCTTCAGGAATGAAAAATATATCTTTGCTGTCTGCACATTCGGGGGAACCGGGGCTGCCCCCGCCCTTCAGCAGCTCAACGGAATTCTCCAGCAGAATACGTCCCATGGGCTTGATGCGGGTTTCATGGTAAAGATGCCAGGCAACTACATCCTGATGTACGAGTCCCCGAAAGGAGAGAAACGTGCAAAAATACTTGCAACGGCGGATAATGAAATCGCCCGGATTGCCGAGGCTGCCCTGCAATGCCGGAAAGCAAAGCTCCCCTATTCGTTCTTCGGAGAGATCCTTCACATCCTGTTCTATCACCGGTTCCTCAGCCGTGTCCATGGAGAGGACCAGAAGTTCACTGTATCAGAAAAATGCACTTCCTGTGGGACCTGCGCCGCAGTCTGCCCGGCAAATAATATCAAAATCGTCCAGAAAAAACCGGTCTTTCAGCACCGCTGCGAACTCTGCTGCGGCTGCATCCACAACTGTCCGGTTCAGGCTATTCAGGTCGGGATAAAAACAGAGGGATGGCAGCGGTATCGAAACCCGGATGTAACAGTATCTGAACTGAAACTCAGGGAGTTGTCATGAAGACCAGGTAATGGTATGGTACGTTAACTGAAGATGATGATACATGTAAGATCTGATTAGTGGAAAGGCGCTACTAAAAAAAACAACCGGTAAATCTCGTCTCACGACAATTAACTTTCAGATAAATTTAACCCCAAATTTTGGTGGATAAGAAAACTAAAAAGTATGACTCTCAATTCAACGCTCTTACACGTTCACCAGGATGTCGTTACCGTCTATTTTTACTTCATAGGCCGGTACATCATAGGTTTTGATAGAACTCTGTGCCTCGGCTATCCCTTCAAACATGGCACTCATCTCAGTTCTCACGTGTTCAGGACATCCGCTGAACTTTTTGGCGATACCGGCTAACTCAAGAACAGGTCCTGATACTTTTTTTCCAGTTTTCACATCAAATTTTGAAGAGTGCATGGGGCAGACGACAAGTGTCCCTTCCAGTTTACCCCTGGCAAGACTGGCGTTCTCATGGCCACACCGATCTCCAATAGCATAGAATGTGCCACCGACATTTGCGATGCACAGTTCTTTATCGTTGATCTCAACATGTTTCATTGTTCCGGGAGGTATCTCCCCGGTTTTAGCAACTTTAATAAGACTCATTTCTCTTCCTCTAAAAATTGTAGATTTTTTTCTAATGCTGAATATGACTACCATCGCAGAATGGTTTATTCATAGATTTCCCGCATCGGCAGAGCGTGACCCGATTTCGGAACGTGTAGGGTTTCCCATCTGATGATACAACCGGGATACCCCCTCTCACCCAAAGTGGCCCGTGCTCCCCACGTGCCGGGTACTCGATGATGACAATAGACTTTTCGAGATCAGGCTCGATTGCCTTACCCGTTTTTTTATCTTTCAGGACAAGGCGCCCAGAAGGGCAGTTGCAGGCCTCCTCAATTGCGGTATCCCTTGCCACTGGATCATCAGAATTCTCCGTGAGACCCCAAATCCCGCCTGCCCGCATACAAAACCGTGCATGGACACAAAGATTCTCATAATCGAGGAGATCCAGTTCCGGACCTTTAATAACCAGGGGGTATTTCAGGTACGGCTCACTCCCTGCCTTCTCTGTCCCGTTAAAGTTTATTTTAGAATGGGTCCCATCGCAGAATGGCTTATTCTGCGAATGTCCACATCGGCAGAGTGCGTAAGTCTCCTGCACTGGATAATTCTTAGTAACCTTCCAGTTTCGGCAATATCCTTCATCATCATTACAAATCTCTTGCTGGATTAGGGGAACTCCTCCACTTATGATGTAGGGTCCATTCTTTGTTACTGTAACCCTCATTTCTTTATCTGCTGGCGTCTCTTCTTGCTGGGATTGATCTTTCATACTATCTTCACCCTTAATCCAACTCCAATCCACGTTCCCGGGCGTCTTACATCAGGCCAATCTGCTGCATCAGGGAGATCTTATCATAGAAGAGTTTTTCTTCAATAATCTCCCCGTCCTTCCAGTGAGCGACCGTGCAGAACTCGACCTTGAAAGATTTCCCGTTCGGTGGAATCTCTTTCCCATCAGGCGTTGTCATCGGGCCCTTGAATGTACCGGTAAATTCTGCCACCGAACACGTCCAGTCTCCCTGACCAAAGAAGACCTTGTAGGGTCGGTTCCCAACTCTGTTGTCAGGGAAAATCTTGAAAAATGCAATCGCCTCTTCTCTGTGGGAAGGCCTTCCATGAGTCGGTTTTTCCTGTCCTGGCCAGAATACATCTACATGGGATGCATGCCTTTTGTCAAACGTTTCCCAGTCCTGGTTATTCCAGGCATCATCCAGTGTCTGCATCAAATGCATGTTCTCTTCAACAGTTGACATATTTTATCACCTCTTTATTCGATCGTGAATTATCATATCTAGGCAATAACAGTTATGTAACTTACATGAGGGTATATGTCACATTACTCCTTATGACGATGGATACCAAAACAATACGGCTTCTTCAAAGACTTGGTCTTACAGCATACGAAGCAAAAGCATATGCAGTTCTGGCACAGGCGGGAACCCTGTCGCCCTTTGATCTTGCTGAAGAATCCGGAATCCCACGGACAAAAATATATGATACTATACGTCGTCTGGAGCGGGAAGACCTTGTTCTCGTGGAAAAAGGAAGACCTTCTAAAATTTCTGCAATCTGTCCAACTGAAGCAATCAGGGGGCGGAAAGCCATTCTTGATGCAGAGATTGATCAGATGACAAACGAGTTCAAGATGAATTTTGACAAACGCAAAGAACAGGATATCCCCCGGTCAAGCATCATTCATGGACTAGACAATATTGTAGTCAGGACTGCCGATATGATGCGGAGGGCTAAAGCCAGCCTCTATCTTTTTGGAACGCTCTATTATCCGGAAGAAGTAGAGCCTATCAGGCAGCAGATTGAAGTAGTCAAAAAACGGGGTGTTATTATACGGATATCGACAAATAACCCAGTTCTCGTAAAAAAGAAGATCGTTGATGTGTCCGAATCCTTTTCCAAAGTGATAAACGATATCCAGGTAGCACCAGAGCCTTTCATCCGAACACTGACTATTGATAACAAGGAGATGCTGATGATGTTTCCTCTGCCTGAATCAGACCAAGAATATCGCGAGAATGTTATAGCCCTCTGGATTGAGAACGAAACAGTAACGAAAGCCATTAATAACGTTTTCAATATTACATGGGGAAACCGGAACTGGGTAAGTCAAAGCTAGATTATATCAGGTTAAGGTTTTTAAGACACGATAGTTTACATTTCATAAAACCTTGGACCAATGGGCATGTCGAATGTTTAGGATTCGATTTTAGTATATAAACATGCCCTAGTAGGCGCCAGCACTCCTTGTCATTATTAATTCCAAGAGTTAACACTACTAAAATTAACGATTATTCGATTACAGGTTCAGTAAATGTAAAGGGGTTTTTATGTCAAATACTAATTCAGCAATTATCGGTTCAGAAGACACTACATCGCTTAAGAAGATTATTGATTCAATTCCTGATGCCACACTCATTATTGGCAAAAACGGATTATTTATTGACTGTAACAAAGCAACCCTCAAAATATTTGGTGCTAGTAATCGCGATGAAATAATTGGAAAACCTCCCGGATTGCTTGCGCCCCAAAATCAAAGAAATGGAAATAGTTCAGATTATGAAAGTAGAAAGTACATACAAAAAGCACATGAGTCAGGATCTATAGCCTTTTTTTTTGACCACAACACCCTGGATGGAAGAATTTTTCAGGCGAGGGTAACCTTATCAGAAATTGAGTACGAAGGTGAAACATGCCTCCTGACAACAATTGCTGATATAACGGGCCAGGTCAGGATGGAAGAAAACCATACTCTGATTCATGAAAATCCTTACGCCCTTGTTGAAATGGATGCTACATTACTGGTATCAGAGGTTAACCAGGCTTTTCTTGAAATGTCAGGGTACAGAAGAGAAGAATGGATAGGACGATCCTTTAAAGATTTTAAGATCATTGAGCGTAATGGCCAGACAGTCAACGAAGCAGTCCAAAACAAGAAGAAGGCTACAGGAAAACTTGTCATTGATTTTCCAAATGGTATCAAAACACTTGAATATTCCCATATTCCTATACAAGATGATTCAGGTCACATCTACAAAATATTTGCCATTTTTTCAGACCTTACCGATCTTGTTGAAAAGATCCACGAGTCAGAATCACTCATTTCAGAAAATCCAGCATCAATTATCACAATGGATCCTACAGGCAGGATTACGGCAACAAATCCCGCCTTTCTAGAATTATCCCGGGTATCCAAAGAGAAACTGCTTGCAATGAGGATGCAGGATTTTAACATCCTGGAGCGGGAAGGTCAATCATTTCAGAATATTACTGCATCGAAAAAAGCCGCTAAAGGGAGGCTTGTTGTCGATTTTGGATGGGCCGTTAAAATTCTTGATTTCACCTATATTCCAATTGTTGATGCAAATGGCAAGGTATCATCTCTGGTTGCTATGTACCTGGATGTCACAGATCAGGTATCCTATATCGATGAGATAAAAACATTTATCAAGGAAAATCCCCATGCGATTATCACGGTAAAACCCGATTTATCAATTACTGATGTAAATCCCGCATTTTCGCGAATGATGGGATATAGTTATGAACAAAGTCTAACATTAAAACTTTCTGACATTAAAGTTCTTGAACGTGAAGGTAAAACATTACGTGATTCACTGGTATCCAAAAAACCAGTAGAAGGGAAACTTGTAGTTGACGTGCCAGCAGGAATCAGGCATGTGGAATGTGTATACATTCCAATTATGGATAAAAAAGGAGAAGTTCAGAAGTTTATCGAAATATTTACCGATCTGACTGCAATTAAATCGATGGTACAATATTTGAGTAAATCAGTTGCCAATATTCAGGATAATATCAGTTCTTTAGCCCAGGGAGATACTAATTTCACCTGCACTGTCCTTGATGCAGATGAACATTCTGTCTCTGCAAGAGAAGAATTTGTAAAAATAAGCCAGGCAGTTGAGACAGCACGAAATGCGATAACCCGATTAGTACATGATTCAAATACCATCGCTAAATCTGCCATCGCTGGAGATTTAAAATATAGATCTGACCCCACCATCCATAAGGGAGATTATCGTGCAGTTATTGAAGGGATGAATCAGACTCTGGATTCCATTTCAACTCCGATTCAGGAATCTATGAAAATTGCAGATTCATATGCAAAATACAACTTCACTGCACGGTTTGATCCATCACTCAGCGTAAAAGGTGACTGGACACAATTTGTTGTTGCTCTGAACAATATTGGAGTCCAGGTGTCTGAAGCGATGTCATTGATATCGAAAAATGTTACCGAACTCGTCACAAGCACTGAAGAGGTTAATGCAAGTATTGAAGAAGTTCTTGCAGGATCTCAACAGATAGCATCAAATACAAGTAAAGTTAGTCAGAATGCAGAACAGGGCAATGAGGGAATCGCACAGGTCCTCAAAGCAATGGAGGATCTCAACGTTACAGTAGGAGCTGTCTCACAAAAAGCTGAATCTGTCTCCATTGCCTCTAACGCAGCTAATGATCTTGCTAAAAAAGGAGTAGAACAGGCAAAACAATCAGAAAAGGCCATGGGAGATATTAAACTATCGACGAATGAGGTAGACACCATTGTTACCGGTATCAACTCCCAGATGGATGAAATCGGAAAGATTGTCCGGTTAATATCTGACATTGCAAATCAGACTAATTTACTTGCTCTCAATGCTGCTATAGAAGCTGCCAGGGCTGGAGAAGCGGGGAGAGGATTTGCAGTGGTAGCTGCTGAAGTCAAATCCCTTGCCCAGGATTCACGAAAATCTGCAGAAAATATAGAATATATGATAGCAGCCCTGCAGACAAAAGCTAAACAGGCAACCGAAGCGATGGGAAAATCTACTCATGCTGTGTATGATGGAAGCTCATCACTTGAACAGACTCTTATATCATTTAATCAGATCGCTCAAACAATTGAAGATATAAACCGTAACACCGTAGAGGTTGCATCTGCTTCAGAAGAGCAGGCTGCATCTGTTGAAGAGGTCACGGCCAGTATACAGGAAGTATCGTACCTGGTACAAAATACATCACACGAAGCAGGAGATACTGCTGCAGCAACTGAAGAAACGAGTGCATCTATTGATGAAATCGGGCGCATCATGAATGGTGTAGTTACAATTGCTGATAGTATTGCTGGCGAAATGACTAAGTTTAAGGTAGCCTGATTTCATGGCTGAAATCCAGTATGTTTCTCCGCATAATACCAGGATGGGCAGCCTTCAAAATGAAGAAGAACTCCAGATCGTAGAGTTTCTTCTTGGAAAAAATAAATTTGCTCTCAACCTGTTTGATGTAAAAGAGATTGTTGAATATACCCGGATTACACCCATTCCCGGTAGTGGAAAGTATATCAAAGGTATTATCGATCTACGAGGGGAGATTACAACAATAATTGATCTCAAAGCAAAATTAGAGATAATATCTTCAAAAGATCACCAGGATCAATCCAGAATCATTGTAATAGATAGTTCTGTGACAAAGAGTAAAACAGGTATTCTTGTTGATGATGTTACAACTGTTCTATCGATTACCGAATCAGAGATAGAAAAAAAGGTGTGCGATGAAAATGGATCATCCTTCATTCTAGGGGTTATCAGACATAAACAAGGGGATAAAGAATCTGATCATGTTGAACTGGTAATATGGCTGGATATTCCAGGACTTCTGAAAGAGATGGGCCAGTAATGGAATGTATGCCTATATAAAATTGGAACTTTTTCAAAAATGGGATCTGTTGTTCACCCATAAATATAATTATCAGTACTTGGATTCATCTCAGATCAGAAAAATGAATGTAGTCTGTAAAACCACATTATTCGTTTTGAAGTTTTATCTATTAATTTTGAATATTAATAAAATATTTATATCACAATTCAAAAGAGGGGCCATTTTAAAATGCATACATTTCTACCACTATGAATACAAAGGCTGATGACGAAAAAAAAAGATTCTCGATGTATTAAAAGAAGATCGTATTTCTCTATCAATATCAGCAATTGCACGTTTTACCGGAATTAACCGTCATACTGTTGCCCGTCATTTAGACCTGCTTGAACTACTGGGAAAGGTAAGAAAGATAGAGAAGGGAACTGCGAAAAAATACTTATTAGTAAAGAATATCCCTGTATTCGGATTGATTGACATCAGCACTGATCTCATCATAATCTTAAATTCTAACTTAGTGGTCCAATATCTCAACGCAGCAGCATGCACATACTTTTCTGTATCGTTGAACAATTGCATAGGTGCCAATGTACATACATTAAAATTTTCATTATTATCAAAAAATGAAGTAACCAGAGTATTAAGTTTTTTTTCATTTGATACATCAGAGATGGTTGTTGTTCAGGATTCCAACAATTTCTGGTTTGAGATTACAATTCTTCGATTCTCTCTCCTTCATGCATCTAATCAGATAGCGATTATCTGTAAAAATATCACTGAAAAAAGAATCTCTGAAGAAGAATTGAGAATAACCCAGGAAAAATACGTCCATGCATTTCATGAATCTCCTAATGGCATAATAATGAGCGATTTAGAAACCGGTGAAATATTAGAAGTAAATATGTCATATTGTAATCTAATCGGGTATTCATCCACTGACTTAATAAGAAAGACTACAGTGGAATTAGGACTTTTACAATCACATACATTTCGCAAATCCATCATTCGAAATATCATAGAAAGCGGATTAAATCGATATAATTATGAACTGAAAATTGACAACCCAACCGGACGAATAATTGATGTATCCTGTTTTTCAAGCATTATTCACATGCAAAAGCGAAACTGCATGCTTACAGTAATTCGGGATATTACTGAACAAAAGCAGGCAGCAGAGAGAATACGTAAAACTGATGAATTATATCACCTGGTTGCCGATAACACCATGGATATTATCTGGCTCATGAATCCAATATCATTTTCATTGTCTTTCATTAGTCCCTCTGTCAACCGTTTACTAGGATGGACATCTGAACAGGTATTACAGATGAATATTCGGGATCTTATTACGCAATCAACATACATGAGGATGATAGTAAAGGTCCGGCGTTATATAAAAGGTCACAACGAAGGAAAGTTTCCTGACTTTTTTAGAGTTCGAATTTACTTTAAAAATTCTGATGGACTTATTGTGCCAACTGAGACCCTTATTTCATTTATTAAAGATAAAGCCGGTGAAATTACCCAATTGTTAGGAGAGTCCAGGGATATTTCATACCGGCTTAAGATCGAAGAACAACTCAGACGATATAAACGGTATTATCATCTATTTGCAGATTCGACTTCAGATCTGGTATGGGTCATGGATCCTTCAACACGATTATTGAAATATATGAGCCCGTCATCCATATCCATGCTCGGATGGGAACCTTCTGAATTCTGTGAAAAACCAATTGAAGAATTTGTTTCCCATGAGATGCGTGAGGTTCTCATTTCCAGTTGTCAAAAACATTATCAGGAATTTCTCGACACAAATACGAGCAGGCAGTATATATGTGAATTACAAGTATTATCCAAATCCGGTAATGTTGTCTGGAACGAAATTATTTCTCATTATTACCGGAATGAAGAGACCGGGGCTATTGAGGTAATAGGGACATCACGAGATATCAATGAAAAGAAACGTTTGGGTATCAGGATAAGAGATCTTGAAGGAAATTTCAGGTTAATCTTTGACAATTTAAAACATATTATCTGGACGTTAGATTATCAATCCCGGGTAATTACATATGTAAGCCCTTTGCTATCTGGTTTTCTGGGGTATCAGCCAGACGAAATTACAGGCTATTCTTTATCTGATATTCATCCCAATATTCTCGAAAAAATTGGTCTAAATATTCTTATAAGACAGATTACTGAATACGAACTTGGAGATGAAACTGCTAAGTATCGGGAGACAACGTTTTTTTATAATCACCCAGACGGAAGCATAATGCCAAGAGAAATTATCACTGCACTCATCTTGATATCAGAGCAGAGACCGGTTCAAGCCGTCGGGATTCTTAAATCTGTGTAGAATCAAAAAATGTTTGAGAAAATGTAACTGAGTTCCATTTAAATATATAAAAAACCGTTAATTGAATCAAAAGACGTTTTCCAGTCATTTTTTTCTCGTTTCTAAATAGTCGTGATCGTTAGTTTTAATAGCAGGATGAATTGCCCATAGATTTGATTCCGGCCCAATGATCAAAGAATATCGATTCAATTTGATCATCTCTTGAGAAAAGAGAATAATTAATCGATCATTTTTTATTAAACCATGTATACCTGACCAAGTTGCTAAATAATCAATCCGGATTATCAGGACGATATTGCCGAAATATTCGAATATATATTCCCGGAAAAGTAACTCTAGTATGTAACAGGTGAAGTGCCTGTAACAAAAGCCAGAATGGCAGAGAGGCTATGCAGCTGACTGCAGATCAGCATAGCCCGGTTCAATTCCGGGTTCTGGCTCTGAAATATCAACTACCATTACCGCTATTTCCAAGTTCTGATCTTTGAATATCAAAAACATTATCGCGATTTTTTAGATCTTACCCAAACATCATCACTATCATCGCTACCCCGGGATACGACACAAAATAACCATAAGAAGAAGAACCTCATCATAGTTGAGAAAATATTTCGCCTCACACTCGTCAAATTGAACTTGTTTTCTATCGTAACTCATGAATAAGGAGTAAACATTCAACAAGCTATTATCCTCAAAATTACGAACTCTGTATATGCAACGAGTAGATACCCGGATTCTGATCCTGATACTCTGTCTTATGGCAGTCATATTATCAGCCGGCT
The DNA here is from genome assembly GCF_003173355.1 of Methanospirillum lacunae. Lineage (NCBI taxonomy): Archaea > Methanobacteriati > Methanobacteriota > Methanomicrobia > Methanomicrobiales > Methanospirillaceae > Methanospirillum > Methanospirillum lacunae. Next base: position 106,928 of record NZ_QGMY01000009.1, read on the forward strand.
GCACAAATCCTGACACCGGGAACCAGACAACTTCAAAAACAACAACACCATCTACTCATGTAGCCCAATCAGGTAATGAGTCATCATGGATGACCGTGCCAATAACTGATGTGATGACTGGAAAGCAGACAACCATTGAAGAACTGGCAGAAGAAGGGAAACCGGTAATAATTCATTCATTTGCAGTCTGGTGTCCGGCCTGTTCAATACAACTCCGTGAAACTGCAAAACTCCTCAAAGAAAACCCGGGAGCATACACAGTTCTTGGAATAGATCTTGATTCACGTGAAAATACTAATATGATCAAGAGTCACATTGAGAAAAACCAGTTTGTTGGAATGTACATTGCTGCTCCTATTGAACTAACAAAGGGCTTAGTCCAGACAGTAGGACCAAAAGTTGTACAGTCACTTCCACAGACTCTGATAATATGCAATAAAAAAATCACGTATGTGGGAGATGGTGCATTCCCTGAAGAAAAACTCAAATTAATCCTGTCAGAACTCTGTTAATACACAAAAAAATAAAAATCCGGAAACATCCGGAACCTTTTTGCCTCGGCCTGATACACGAAATTATTCTGTCAGATATCGATAAAACTTCAAACAAACCTATCCACCCGATACGGGGGGAAAGAGTTTTATTTCATCACCATCATGAACCGGTGTTGAAAGACCATCAAGATCTTTAAACCCTGTCCCATTCACCAGGATATTCACGTACCGCTTCAATTCTCCATCCTGAAACAGAAGGGCAGAAAGACCCGGATACCGACTCGTCAATTCAGTTATAATATCCTGTACAGTCTTGACATTGTCAAGTTCAACGTCTTTTACACCGGCTGTTTCCCGGTAATTTGCAAACAGAATTACTTTAAGAGTCATAATTATCGCCTATGTATCTTCTCTTATCTATTTCAGATGTGAGCATGCAGGGCAGTGGGGATTTCGGACGATTGGAATTTCATGAAATTCCAGGTACTCTCCATCATATATCACCATACGGTTTAAAGCGAGTTGACCCACTCCAGTAATGGCCTTGATAGCTTCAGTCACCTGCAGCGTTCCAAGCACACCTGGCGTTGCTCCTAGTACCGGAAAGACTTCTTTTGGAGGAGCTTCGGGTACAAGACATTCAAGACACGGGGTTTTTCCAGGAATAATTGTTGTTAGCCGGCCTTCCAGACCCCAAACAGAAGCATGGATAAAGGGAATATTGTGATGAATTGCTGCTTTATTGAGAAGATACCTGGTTGGATAGTTATCTAGGGCATCAATGATGATATCAGCGCCCTTCGTGATATCCAGGTAATTATCCTCATCTATCTTCTCCTGAAGAGCTGTTACTTTAAGAGAGGGATTAATGCCTGCAAGTTTTACACTGGCGCTCTTGACTTTATACTGGTCAACATTCTCATCCCAGTGTAATATCTGGCGGTTCAGGTTAGACAGGTCAACAACATCCATGTCCACAATCACAAGATGACCAACTCCTGCTACTGCAAGATACGTTGCAACCGGACTTCCAAGCCCGCCACATCCTGCAATAAACACAGTGGCATCTTTCAGTTTCTCCTGCCCGGCATCACCAAATCCACGAATCAGAATTTGGCGATTATATCGCTTTTGATCGTACGGTGTCAATGTCATACAAACAAGTCAGTACTATGAGTTCCGTGATGATCCATAAAATCCCGGTGATCCGGGCAAATGTTGACATCATCACCACCTCTGATATTCATAAATTCCGTCCCGATAATGGTGCCCTGCCAGATGAATCGCATTCACCGCTGTCAGATCAAAGATCTCATCCGGAGAGATGCAATGTTCAGTTGAGCCAAGGGTATAGAGTGTGTGAGAAAACTCATCTGTAGAGTTGAGATATTCCAAAGGAAGGGCAGCACAATAATGCGGAGATATCCTATATGCTTCTTCTACAAAGGCTTTATCAACAAATCCACAGGTATCTGCAACAATTTTCGCACATTCCCCTGGATTTTTGCGTATCATCTGGCATGCATCTTCATGTGCCCTTATAAATGCTGGAACAATGTTTCCCCGGCTTATCAGATCATCGGTTGCAACAATCCCATAACTTGGGTTGAACGGCCATATGTCCTCGGCAGGAACAACAATATGTGCAGAGCCATACCGTCGAGCTGCAACCGCAAGAGCAGGAGTTCCTGCTGCTGCTGCTATCTCCCCATCTTCAAGAGCATCATGAAGAAAATCAGCCCATGCATAATTTTTTACCTGGACTGTGTTTTTTCCATATCTGGAAAGAAGATTTCTCACAATGATATCATGGATAGAACCTTTTGGAGGGGTTCCGATGCATTTTCCTGCAAACTGATCGAGAAAACCATTCATGCCAGAAAATGAACTGAGAGGGAGTATAGAAGGACCCGCAATGATCACTGTGCCTTCAATATGACCTCCGGCAACGCATCGTGCCTGAAGTCCCCGGTCCAGACCTATAATAAAAGGAGGAAGACCAATATACGCAATATCAAGGTTTCCTTTCTCCATTGCTCTGATTATATCAGGGCCTGATGGAAAAAGAGTCCACTCGGCTTGAATCTGATTTTTTTCCAGCAGATCAGTGCCCATTAAAATGAAAGCCGTATGGTATACTGTTGAAAGATGACCAATACGGATTCGATGAAGTGTCATAAGAATATATCAGAGAATCCTGATATCCTCCACACGGACGTGAATACCGTCCTTTTTCTGAAGAACCATGTTCACAAGAGCCGTGTGTGCGAGATCGATCATACAATAACCAGGAAGGAAATACTGCCTGATTCCCAGAATCGGTGGTCGCTTTATCGGCTCTGCAATACCTTCAAAGGCATGGACATGGTATGCCTGAACATCATGTGGCTCTTCTGACCGAGCTGCCAGGGGACCAACTGTGTGACATTCAAGAACACCGGTTACCGGATTTGCAGACAGGACCCTGAGTGCATGATACAGCGGACAACCAGGACCTGCCGGCCTTCCGGTAATTAAATCTCCAGCCTTGATATCCCATTTCTCGACAAGGTCTGCTCTGAATGGCACCACAAATTTCCGTGCAGATGGTTCACCGGGAAAAGCCTTCAATACAAAATCATACTCTTTCCCTGTGACATCAACTCCGGAATAGGAGACTGTTCTGGCAGTATGTTCTGATGCAGTCACTGAATACGGGCAGTCTTCCTTTGATCGCTCACCAGTTATGAGAGCCTTTGAAAATTCGACACAAGTGGAGAAACCACATGCACCACAATCCCTGCCTGGAGGTTGCCAGACCATCTTGTTCAGTCACCCCGGTAGATAGGTTCTGCATTGTCAAGGGTTCTGATGATTCCAAAGTGATTTTTCCATCCAATCTCTTTCTTACCGATGCAGACTGTACAGACTCCAAGTGGCGAAGTTCCACGGAGTGTAACAGTTCCCGCATCCTCGACATCAGGGAATGATCTGATCTTGTTTATCAGGAACCGCAGACCTGATCCCTGCAGTGCATTTGTCTCAATTATCTCAATTTCTGGAGAAGCAGAGAGAATACCCTCACGGTACACTTCCTTTTCAGCCTGTGAAACAAGATCAACTTTGGTGACTACCGCAACATCAGCAAGAGCAATCATCGGAGCCATCTTGAGTGGTGCCTTGCTTCCTGATACTGCCGAGAGAACCACTACACCAAATGACTGGGTAGTATATGGTGTGCAACGCAGGCACAGTCCTGCACTCTCGACAATTAACAGGTCTGACTCCACAGCCACAGCCCAGGCAAGGGCATCGGCAAGCACGAGGATACCCATGTGATCAGGACAGACATCCCCAGAGTAGGTTTTACGGGTTGGAATGCCAAACTCTTCCCGGAGTTCTTCATCCTCAAAAGCTCTCACAACATCAATCTTCAGGTATGACGGCTTGAATTCTCCAGAGAGTTCCTTTATAACCTGCCTGATAACTGCAGTTTTTCCAACGCTCGGTGGTCCTGCGACAATAAGAAGTTTCATGCTGTCACCTTTGCTTTTGAAACGATCACCGGTGAATCAGAAAACCGCTCTCCGTTCCTGAGTTTTTCTCTGATATCAGAGACATATTGATCAATATCTGAAAGATTTCTGACAAGAGCCTGTTCGGATCCTGCCGGGTAAATAACCTCACGAACTGCCCCATTTTGCATGACAATTCTCCGGTCAGTGCTCAGAGCAAGCAGAGGATCATGTGTAACCAGGATTACAGCACGACGATGTTCTTTGATCCGGCTGATAACCCGTTCCTTGGCAATACCTGCATTCTCAACTTCGTCCAGAAGAAGAATGGGAGCGTCACCAATACGAATGGCATCTGCGATAAAGAGCGAACGGGTCTGACCTCCTGACAGGGCCGTCATTCGGTACTGCGGGAGAATCTTCTCACCGGTGAACTCATTTGCAAGTTCAATGGTTTCAAGAAGAACTGACTGATCTGCAATTCCCCTGGCCTTCATGTGAACAGCGAGAAAATCGACAACTTTCAGATCTGCTATACACCGGTTATTCTGAGTAATCATAACAATCGGCTTTTTTGCAGGATTTCGAACCATCTCTTCCGGTGGTTCAGCACCATTAATTCTGATAGTTCTTCGGGTGACTGTATCTCCCTGCGCCAGGACTTCAATGTCATTAATGAAAGCGGATTTGCCCGATCCGGTTGATCCAACAATGGATACAGAGTCACCAGGCTGAATATCAATCCGGTCAAAAAATTCCTCCTGGCCATCTCTGCTCCGGCCTGGCAGGATTGTGATGATATAATTCTGGAGAGATTCCATGAAGTACCGTCTATGTCCATAGATATAAGAGAAGAGAAAGTGGCAATAAAATTATCCCATTAAGGAAGATATATACAATAAATTTATCCTATTGAGAAAAATATTGTGGCAATTTGATTATTGTCAGACGTTAGGTAATGCAGGCTGGCAATCTGCAACTATCAGAAAAATAGGTTTGAAAATTTAAACGGGAGTCACAGCCTTGACTATCATTATCAGGGCCATTAGTCCCACCGAGACACCTAGCATCCATCTGATCGTCACGGGGGAAAAATAGGGAGATAACCTAACACCGATTGCGGCACCTAAAAAGACTCCAATTGCAGTACTAAAGAGAAAAGGAAGACTCACGTGACCAAGACAAAGACTGGTTGCAGCAGCTCCTGATGAGGTTATTATGATAGATGCAAGGGAGATGATGACCGCCTCATGGATCTGAATTTTTCTGGTAATCAGTGCAGGAACGAAGATTATCCCTCCTGAAATCCCGGTTAAACCACTAACCAGTCCCCCAAGACATCCAATAGAATACAGAAAGCGATTTGTGATACACTTCTTTCGAACATTTTTTTCTGATTCCTGATGCCGATTACTTGACAAAATCTTCAACCAGACATATGTACCTTCATTCCAGAGCGTAAGTCTGAATGCCATGATCAGAAGAAATAACCCAAATATACCAGTTAATGCCCATCCTTGTAAAAATTGAACACTATATGAACTCAAAATAGATGCCGGAAGAGAAAATATAATTATTCGAAAAATGATTGAAAGATGCTCCTTTACTTTATCAAACTGAAAAAGAGTTGCAGATAGTGTGGTACATATTGTAGCTGTAATACTAGTTCCAACAGCGATTTCTGGAGTAAGGCTAAAAACCAGCGTATACATCGGAACGAGGATAAACCCGCCACCAAGACCGATGAGTACAGATAGAATTCCCACAAATAGTGACCCGATTCCAGCAAGAATAAGATCTGGTGAAAGATATATCATGGCACCAAGGGTTTTTAACAGGAATTATTACTGATTTTAAACGAATGGACTTTTTTTTAAACCGGAAGAGAAGGATAACTCCATCCGGCTTATAATGCAAAGGCGACTGATCCGAGGTAACGCAACGGCATAGATACATCCAGAGCCGATATCTGCGATGTTCAGATACGACCAGTTGAATATTGATAATCCCGGGGTCCAGTCCGGGATCATCCCTTAGAGGTGTGATGTTCTGTGATGAGTGAAAACGTCTTTCAGTGGTGACAGTAATCTCCTCTGATAAGTTCCCACGGGTAGATATATGCAATCATGTTATCTCCTGCATCCAGGAATGATTCAGGAGAATCACGGGCAGATAGCGTATATGCTCCCGCTCTGGATTTGACATAATTCATGAAATCTCTCCTGTGATTCACGATTGTGAACACATCATATTGATCCTTCCCAAACATAATATGCATTGTATCGGCAGTTCTTACCATGGATCCAGTTCCATCTGCCGTTTGTGATAGATTAATTCAATATCCAGTGAAATTTATCGCCGCATAAATACTTTAAGTGGAGTTGTACCAGAGTTATGATCTCTATCCTGCTCGTAGATGATGAACCCGTTCTGTTAGATCTAGGATCCTTCTACCTGACACAGCGTGAGCATTTTACCGTTGATACCGCATCAAATGGAAAAGAAGCCCTGGAACGGTTGGAAAAACGGCCATACCAGATCGTAGTATCGGATTACGACATGCCATACATGAACGGTATCGAACTGCTCAGGGAAGTAAAGCAACGGTCACCAAACCAGCCATTTATTATCTTTACCGGAAAGGGAAGGGAAGAGATAGTAATCGAAGCCCTGAATCTTGGTGCAGATTTTTATCTCCAAAAAGGGGGAGATGCAAAGGCTCAGTATACTGAACTTGCACACAAATGTCGAAGGGCAATCGAACGAAGACAGGCACAGGACCAGATACGACACCTTGCAAGGTTGTATTCGCTCCTTTCACGAGTCAATAAAGCAGTATACCAGATCAGATCACGTGATGATCTCATAAAGGAAGTCAGTCATATTGCTATTGATCAGGGAGGATTTAAGGCAGCATCTGTTTGTATGCTCCATCCCATATCCAACCTGCCCGAAATTGTTGCTTACGATACTTCACCGGAGATCCTGGGGAAGACAACAGAACCCTTCATAAGCCCGGACTCTGTTCCAACTCTGCATACTCTTAAAGAAGACCGATTTCATGTCTGTTCAGACAACAGACGTTATCCACATGAAGAACCGTATGGCCGTGCTCTTTGTGCAACAGGGTTTCTCACCAGTGCGTCATTTCCGCTCAGAGTTAGTGATGGATTAATCGGAGCACTCACACTGCATTCTGATGAGGCTGACTTTTTTAGTGAAGAAGAGGTGCTCCTCATGATGGAAATTACAGAAAGTCTATCACTGGCATTTGAACTCATGGCACAGGAACAGGAAAAAGAACAGGTTGCAGATAGACTGAACATGATGCTCAGTGCTATAGAGAGTGATAATGATGCATTCTTCATAATCGATACTAAGGGAACTATCCAATATGCAAATCATGCAGCACGACTGATTGTATCAGATGAGTGCAAAGATTTCAAATCACACCAATACAATATCTCCAGTACCGGTCTCTTGATTTCCAGGGAGGTTTCTCAGTTGGAACACCAGGTACCGGAAGATATCATGACAAAACATGATACTGAATCATATAATCCTGGAAAGACAAAACCGGTGCATCCAAGCCTTTCGGTAAGATCATTTGATCATGACAACTGTCGATATTTCCTTGTTCATGTGAAAAAGGAGACAAATTAAGGGTTTTTAAGTTACTTCTTTTCAATTAATGCCAGAATATGACCAGCAGTCTTAAAATTCGGTCGTTCTTCTTTTTGTACAATCTGGTAAAATTCACAATTCAGACAGTTACCAAGTTTTTGAGCATGGGTACCCTGTACCTTCCCCCCACATAACGTTCCGGTGATTGCCCAGCACGCTCGACCTCCTTGTGAACCACTGTTCACTCCATCAACCCGCGACTCAACAGTAGCAGGACAAACACCTAGTTCTTTAACCTTCGCGCCCCCAGGCTGACGACCACATTTCTTAAATTCCCAACAATTTATTTTCATCCAGAATTCCTCAGTGAAATACCACGTAGATCATAACTTAATTTAGGGACAGTATCATGACAGAGATGAGAAACCATACAATTGAAAACCAGTAGATTCTACGTACATGTATCGGGGTAGAATTACTTTAGGATATTTATGAAAAAAAGTGGCTTATCTTGTCATCCTATTCTTCATCTCTAATGAGGGATAGAATATAGCCGGCAGTCTTAAAATTCGGTCTCTCTTCTTTTTGTACAATCTGGTAGAAATCGCAATTCAGACAGTTACCCATTTTGGATGCATGGGTGCCCTGTACCTTCCCCCCACAAAACGTTCCTGTAATTGCCCAACAGGAGCGGCCACCGTTTAATCCGCCGTTAACCCTGTCAGTACGTGATTCCACCGCAGCAGGGCATACACCAAGATCCTTAACTTTCTCTCCGCCGGGCTGACGACCACACTTCTTAAATTCCCAACAGTTTTGTTTACTCATAACTCTGTCCTGATACTTTCATCGTACCATTATTATGCTTCCATTCCGGCATGAAGTGGATAAAATCCGGGCGGATTGAAGACACGTGTAATCTATTATAGAAACACATGACGTGAAAAGATCTGGGATGCGGCAAAACCCGCTGTAATCTTCTTATCCCTTTAATAATTGCTATCACAGGTACAAATTGACTAAAAATAATCCAAATAATATCGCGAAACATGGGGGATGAGGGGCAACCCCTCAATCTTTTTCACCCCATGATCACCGGACGGACGAGATCCGCAATACTGTAAAGACTCTGCCTGGCGTCTATGTAACTGAGACGCTCTTTGAGCAAAGCATTGGTTTTCAGACGCCTGATTGCATAACGCACTGTCCGCGGAGGCAGTCTGGTTTTTTCGATAATGTCTTTCTGGGTGAGAGGCTCACCCGTCTCAAGCACCTTAAACACCAGTTTTGCTGATGGAGGCAGGCGCTCGATTGTTATCTCGTCATAGTCTTCTGCCTCAGTAGAGGCAAAAACGATCCCTTCTCGTCATAGTGACTATACATATGTTATATCCGGAGCTAGATAAATGTTCACAATTGTGAATATGCGATAATGATGCCTTACGCCTCGTACCCCAGATAACTTCCTACGTCCCCAGGACGCTTAAACTCGGAAAAGTCTTCCTTTTCAAGATTGTTTGTTATACTATTATCTTCATATCCCGGAGGAATCAGCAGGTCTATCTGTTCAAATGACTGGAAAGAACGCGGACGGATTCTCCTAAATGGCATGTAAGATATACCCTCCAGTGCACCATTTACAAAATGACTGCGAGAAACAGAAACCATTCATCTGAAACAGATTTGAGTGAGAAAAGAAATAGAGATCTTGTTTATGGTTATTATTACCCATATCTGTGAGAGTTCCCATCATTAGAGATCAAGGTCAGGAATGAGATCGCATCCTGTACATGGAAGACACATAGTCCTCGAATGAAGGGGAGAAAGCCCGTGAGCCCCGAGAATCTTCTTGGAAGAAAGGGCCAGGTGATGCAGACGTTCTGCAGTAGGCCGGGCCGCTCCTGGAAGGGGATAATCAGGATTTACTGATATCGCTCTGAGCACAGGGATTACTCCAATTGCGGCGAGAGTCTCAACTCCTGAAAGTACTGTTTCATCAGATTCTCCAAGCCCGATAATCATATTAGAACTAACACGGTTTTTTCCAAAGAGCGGGGCAGCATGTTTGAGCTCTTTGATCACCTGATCAAGTTTAAGATCAGGGCAATAGCGGGAGAAGAGATCGCGGTCCATCGTCTCAACATTAAATTTTACCTCATGAGCACCAGCAGCATAAAGTAGATCAGAACTTCCTGATGTCGGATATACAGAAACCCCAATCGGCACATCGTATTCTCTGACAAGATCTTCCACAAGGGCAGTCATCCGATCAAGTTCTTTCTCAGGTGTTTCGGTAACACCACCTGTGAGTGAGATCGCATGAAGATCGCCAGAGAGGTATACCTGGTCAATCATGGAGAGAACCCGTTCCGGACTTTTTACGGGACCATTCAAGCGAGGAACCGGACAAAATGCACAATGATAGGTACACTGCTCTGAAACCGTTATGTATGCCTGCTTCGGACAATGAAACCCAACTGGTTCCAGGCTACCTTCTGCCAAAATCTCTCCATTTCTTTCAATAACAACACCATCTTTCTCTTTCCTTATATGAAGTGGGCTATCATTGCGAATAGAGAGTCTGACTCTTCGTTTCCCGTCAGTGAAAAAGACAGATCTGCCGCCTGCTCCAGGACCTGCTGTTGATCTCCCTACATATTCTTCAGTCTGGAGATCTGTATCAACGGTAGCATGACCAACACTGATAAGCACTGCCTTATCCCGGGAAGTTAATTCGATTGTAATATATATCACACCTCAAATCTGGAATCTTAAAATAATCCGGCCCTGTTGGGTACATTTAATATGTGTAACACTCTGGTCAGAAGAGAGAACCGATACAGGCAATCAATGCCGCATCGGTAAGATTCTAAAAAATTACTTCGTATATGGCTTTGCAAAAGAGGAAAGCCGTGCTGCTTCAACGGGATCTTCAATTTTTAGAACAAATGTTCCATGACATGGTTTCACATATGGAAATACAACAATAGTCCCATCTGTTCCAATTACAATCGGAGGAGGTCCAATTATACCCTCACCAAACAATTTCGTCCCAGGTTCAATGAGATACACACGTGGACACGTTTTGGATATCAACTCACGACATTCTTTAAAGGTAAGACCCTTCGCAAGAACTTCTGATTTTAGTTCTTCGATACAGCCCATCCTAACACCTCACTCATCTTCTTTTTCAGGGGCATCGGGTTATGAACAGCCACTTCCACGATAGTTTCACCCTCATACTCGACCAATTTTGCAATTTCTTCAGCAGATCTTCCAAAGACGATGGTAATAAATCGGGCTTCAGGGAGCAGATATCTCATAGTGGCAGCATATGATATTCCGGCATCACTATGAGCAAATGCCAGACAGAGATCGTATTTCTCACCCTTGTCTGTAATATCTTCTACAGCCTTCTCCAAAGTAGTCATAGCGGAAATATAGTGTTTTTCGGGATCCGATGTCATTAATAGTTTCATGACTGCCGGGTTTCCTGCAATAAGACAAGAATACCCATTTTTCCGCAGTTGGTATGCAGTAAAGACAGCAAGAGAATTTTGAACCGGGACCTCAGGGCAACCAAGTACGATCAGTGCCTTTTTCTCTTCTATTTCGCCCATAGTAATCGCAATTATCAGAAGGAGATTTCAGAATTTAAGTGATACCCTTACCCTGGAACACACCTTCAGATTATGCCATGATATCTTGATGGCATACAGGTTCTCAATTGTGAACGCGGATGAAACAAATCACAATCAAATCGGACAAACAAAAGCAAATTTTCTATTTTAGTCAACTTATAGGCATTATAATTATACAATAAGAGCATAAAAGTTGCCTCAATAATACGGATTATTGCACCACTCATGGAATATGATCCCTAGAACATGCGACAAGTGAAAAACGTTACCAAGGCAACATCGTGGGTAGTGCTTGTATTCAGTCTCGCACTCCTCATGGTTGCTCTGCCAGTAGTCGCTGAAGATTCGAAACAAAAGATGTTGCTAACATCGGGTATCAACCAAGCACCCATCACCTCGCATTTACAACTGCGTACCAGAAGATACTATAATGAAACTCTCTCCCCCCTCGGAGTAAAGGAAGTTAAGGCATATAGTTTCCCAACCGGGGCACCTGAGATCCAGGCACTTCTGGCAGGAGACATCGACTTTGCATATGTCGGATCCGCACCGTTTGTAACTGGTGTCGCCAATGGGCTTAATGCAAAGATCATCGCTGCAGTAAACACTCAGGGATCTGATCTGGTTCTGAAAAAGGATCTTCCGTACACAACTCCCGCTGACCTTAAAGGACTAAAGATCGCGACATTCCCAGCAGGAACTATTCAGGACACAATCCTTGGTGACTGGCTCAAGAAGAATGGTCTCGATGCAGACAAGGATGTTGAGATCATTCCTCTCGGACTTGGAGATGCCATCACTGCATTCCTTGCCGGAAAAGTAGATGCAGCATTCCTGCCACAGCCATCACCAGTCACTATTGAAGATTCAGGTACAGGAAAGATCATGGTTCATTCTGGAGAAATGGAACAGGACCATGCATGCTGTGTCCTTGTAGCGACAGATGATGTCATCAAAAATCACCCAGAACTTGTAGAACAGGTCCTCAAAACTCATCTGAAAGCAACCGAGTTTAATGCCGCAAACAAAGAGGAAGCTGCAAAGCACCTGAGTGAACTGACCGGACTTAATACATCCATCATTCTCAAGTCCTTTGATGAATGGGATGGTCAATTTGTATCAGACCCGGCAAAGATTACTACGTCAGTGAAACCTTTGCAAAAATCCAGAAGGATCTCGGATACATCAAGAAGGATGTTTCTGATAAGGATCTCTTTGATACAAGTTTGTGGGGAAAAGTCAAGGCTTAATTCCAAAAACCCTTTCTTTTTTTACCACTCATTTATCATTTCTCATGGTATCAGGCCATTAGGTTGCTGATAGAACCATAGTACCATAGTTCAATAAAAACATCATGTTTTTTCAGAAAAAGACTTTGAATAGTTCATAATGTGACAAAAATACGTTCCAAAATATAGGTTCTAACCCATGAAAGAATCAAGAATACCAAGCCTAAATCCGAACATATTTACTTTCCCTTCTCCCATATGTCGATATGGATACTGCGATCCTTGTCGATTGCATAAAATTATTTGAGATGGTTTCTGTCGTCATGGTTATCGCTTATCTCTTTAGCAGAAGCCGTTTTTATCAGGAAATACTTGAACATCGCCCAACTATCTCAACACACATTATTCTCGCGCTCATTTTTGGTATCCTATCAATTTACGGAATGTCTAGTGGCATCAATTACTTTGGTGCAGTTGTAAATATTCGAGACCTGGGTCCCATTATCGGTGGTCTCTCATGTGGTCCTTTTGTAGGAATTGGTGCCGGTATCATCGGGACATGTTACCGGTTATCTGTCGGCGGACCGAATGTCTTTGGAGCCGCACTGGGACCAATTATTTCCGGAATCTGTGGCAGTGCAATCTTTATCCTCAATAAACGGGAGGTTCTTTCAACAAAATATGCAATTATTGCTACAATAGGAATTGAAGTTGGAGTATCACTCATCACATTATTAATACGAGCTCTCGGGGGCTCAACCTCGACCCTTCTGACAGTATTCATCAACGTAGCAGTTCCGATGATCTGTCTGACTTCAGTTGCAGCAGGAATATTTGCATTCATCATTCACAACCTGATCCAGGAAAGACAGGTTAAACTCGAAAAAGAGAAACTTGAGCAAGAGATAGCAAAAAAAGAAGCCGAACTCAGTATCGCTGCTGAAATACAGAAAAGTTTTCTCCCAGATTCTCTCCCATACTTTCCAAAATACGAGATGGCTGGAAAAAGCATTCCTGCAAAAGAAGTTGGGGGCGACTTTTTTGATTTTATGCCACTTGAACTGATCCCATTCTCAAAAAGTCAGATGGGTATTATGATTGCAGATGTTGCAGGGAAGGGAGTCCCTGCAGCATTATTCATGGCTCTCTCACGAATCGTTATCAGGATCAGTGCACTCTGGTTTAAAAACTGTGCTGAGGCCATTGCTTTTGCCAACCCGGTAATCACCCATGATTCAAAGACCGGGATGTTTGTAACCCTGTTCCTTGGCATCCTTGATAATGAGACGATGACTATGTCCTATGTTAATGCCGGGCACAACCCCCCTCTTGTATTCAGGACAGGTACCGAGAAGATTGAGGAGTTGAAACCGACGGGTATTGCAATTGGTGTTATTGAGGATATCGCCTTTGACCAGAAGTCAGTTCATCTGCAGAATGGTGATGTTGTTGTCCTGTATACAGACGGTGTAACCGAAGCGATTAACACGAATACAGAAGAATTCGGCGTCCCAAGACTTATCCAAACAATAAAAGACTCTGTCTCCCTTCCTTCCCAGGAAATGGTGGATACCATCGTCACAAGAGTCACAGAATTTTGTGGTGCTCAACCACAACATGATGATATCACCCTCCTTGTGATCAAGGTTCATGATTCATAGGGGTATCTTCCATGAATTCTCTGATGCGAGTACGTTTGAACACCGTACTGGATGAAAATACATTTACCCCACTTATCAGATCTGAAGATACCGAACTCATTGGCGGAACTGGGTATATAGAAGGAAGACAGGTATGTGTGATAGCCCTAAATCCCGTAGCTTCGGTTCCACTTGATCCGTTTGAAGTTCTCCAGGACGAACTGGCACTTCTTGACCATGCAGAGATGAATCATCTTCCAATCCTTCACCTCGCTGATCGTCCTGAACGAGTGGCTATGGGCACCACTGCCATTCCTCTCTCCATTATGCGGACATACATTGAACCTAAAGGGGTGGGCAGTGTGTTCACCAGGTTCGCACGGTTGTCCGGAGTTGTTCCCCGTATTGCGGTCGTCTTCAGTCCAATAGCAACAACCCTGACATATCCGGTCGCTGAATGTGATGTCGTACTGATGACAAAAGCATCAGGCATGTCACTTGCACGTCCTGATATGCAGCGACTCATGACAGGAGAATCAGAGTCATATGAAGCATATGGAGGAGCAGAAATGCATGCATCAGTTTCCGGAACCTGCGATATCCTCTGTGATACTCCAACCGATGCCCTCCAATTAGTCAGGAAAACTCTCCAGATATTTCCATCGTATTATTCGGATAGTCCACCGGTTTTCGAGCCACGGAATCCTGATCCTGATGCCCGGCTTCCATCTCCCCTGACACTGGCATACCCATATTCACGTTTTGATATGCACAATCTCATTGAAACATTCATAGATCATGAGACCTTTCTTGAGCATCGGGCATTGTATGCGACTGAACTCATCACAGGGTTTGCCAGAGTGAATGGAATGAATATTGGAGTTGTTGCCAACAATTCCCTGAATAAGGGTGGCATCCTCTTTCCTGAAACCTGCATAAAACTTGCCTCGTTTGCCTCCCTCTGTGATTCATTCAATATCCCCCTCCTGTTCCTTGCAGACCTGCCCGGATTTATGGTTGGAAAAGAGTCAGAAAACGCAGGGATTATTCATCATGGCGCTTTGATCTTCTCGACGCTTGCAAACCTGTCTGTTCCCAAGATCTGTATCATTGTCAGAAAGGCCTATACTGCTGGATTGTACGCTATGTGTGGAACAGGTTTTGAGCCTGATCGTCTGCTATCATTTCCTGATGCAGAACTTACTATATACGGCACCAGAGCTGCCTCAAAACTGGCCAAAGAGAGTGGGTATACCCTTGAGAAGATAAAAGAAGTTGAAGATGCGGTAAAAGCAACTGCAAATCCAAGGCTCCATGTAGAGTCAGGATATATAGATGGAATAATCGAACCTGATCAGGTGCGAAGTGAACTTTCTGTTTTTCTTGAGTGGGCGTATTCTCTTCCATTAAATCGGACATTTCCAAGAAGAGTACTCTGTCTTTAAAATTCTTCTGTTTTTATTTTAATACTCTTTCCGGTTGAATATACTGATCTCAACCAGGGTTGGCTTGGATCTCTACACTTTTCGTTCACAATTTGATGTTAAAAAAAGACATTTCATATGATGTAAACCGCATAATGAGATACGCAAGGGATATAATTTCTGAAACCACATTGCTACAAACCCAAGGTTAATGCTCCAATCAGGCACAAAAACAGGGAGAAACTATGAAAATTATCTTCCCTGATGGACACGAGAGAGAGATTGCTTCAAGAGGAAGGACGATAGAGGCAATCATTCAGGAGCAGGGACTCAACCCGCTTGAACTTCTCGTCTCACGGGACGGAGAGATCATTCCCGAGGACACAATTGGGAATGAGAGTGATTCCATCAGGCTCATCAGGATATCTCATGGAGGGTAAACCAGTCTGTTCACACTGTTCAGGCCGGGCTGTGTACCTGGACAGGGAAAGTGGGACTCATCTCTGCAGTCAGCATCTCAAAGAATCGGTTCAGGCCAGGGTACTGAACCGTATTATACAGGAAAAGCCACTTCCGGATAAATTCGGAGTTGCATTTAGCGGAGGAAAAGACAGCACTGCACTACTTGCTGTCCTGGTTGCCCTGAAAGAGAAAATACCATCCAGACTTATCGCCCTCACTGTTGACGAAGGGATTGGCGGGTACCGTGAAGAGACCATCAGGCATGCCAGGGATGTCTGTTCCAGGCTCAATGTTGAACACCGGATCATCACCTTTCCTGATCTGTTTGGCTTGAGTCTCGATGATTTCATGAAAAATTCGAGTAGGAAAGCATGTACAATCTGTGGAATATTAAGGAGACGTGCCCTTGAAGTTCTCGCAGACCAGGAAGGAGTCCATCTTCTTGCGACTGGCCATAACCAGGATGATCATGCACAGACAACACTCATGAACGCTTTCTCAGCTGATATTAAGAAAGTGTTTGCAGGTTCAGGAAGAACATCACAGTTTGCACGCCGTATCAAGCCATTTGCAGCGGTGAGTGAGAGAGAAGTGACACTCTATGCAATCCTTTCTGATCTGTTTATCGATCTTCCCGAATGCCCGTATGCAAGTGACGCATTCAGAGGAGAAGTCAGAAGACTCCTGAACCGGTTTGAACAGGAACATCCCGGTTCGATGAGAAATCTTGCACACGCTGAGGAAGAGATCAGATCACGGCTCAAAGGTAAAGTCCAACTCCAGCCACTGGAAAACTGTAAAGTCTGCGGGTGGTCTGGATCAGGAGAAATATGCCAGGTATGTACGGTACTCAAAGAGCAAAAAAACAAGAATAATTCATCGACCGGGCAGTGATCATACCCCTTCCACAATCTCCCTGACACCCTCAACCAGGGTCTGGATCTCTTCTTCAGTGTTATACAGGTATAAACTGGCCCGTACGGTCCCGTCTGGAAGATTAAGATATTGCATAAGCGGCATGCAACAGTGATGCCCTGATCTCACGATGATAGAGTACTGATCGTCCAGGATATGTGCCACCTCATGAGGATGAAGACCCTCAACAATAAACGAAACAACCCCTATCCTCTTCTCCCCTTCGGGAGGCCCGATGATCGTTACACCTTCTATTCCCGATAACCCTGATAGCAATTTTCTCGTAAGAACATCTTCATGAGCTTCAATTGCACCCATTCCGATGGCATTGAGATATTTTACTGCTGCCCGAAGGCCGAATGCACCTGCAATATTGGGAGTGCCTGCCTCATACTTTGAATATCCTGATGCAACGAGGTACCCGTCAGTGGTAACATCATCAATCATTCCCCCACCAAGAAGCAGAGGTTCCAAACTATCTTCAGCCATCCAGAGCACACCGGTCCCGGTAGGACCGAGCATCTTGTGACCTGAAAAACAGAGATAGTCACAACCAATATCCCTTACATCGGTCTTGAAATGGGGGACAGACTGGGCTCCATCCACAAGACAAAGAGCATCATGATCATGGGCGATCTCTGCAATATCTTTGACAGGTTCAACACTACCAAGTACGTTTGAAGCATGGCTGATAGCAACGAGTCGGGTATTTTTGGTTATTGCTGATGAGATATCGTCAGCCGTAATTCCGGCCATTGGATTTCTGGCAGGAGATATTACATTCACAGTTACACCCTTTTCCCGAAGAGCATACCAGGGAAGCAGGTTGGAGTGATGATCAGTAACAGTGGTAATTATCTCATCGCCTGGCCTGAATGTCAGACCGCGTGCAACCATATTGATTGCTTCTGTGCAGTTTCTGACAAAGACCGGTGTTCCGCATTCTCCTCCGATGAATCGGTTTACCGTCTCATGAGCATCCCAGTACAGTTGCCCTGCAATCTGCGAGAGCCGGTGTACTCCGCGTCCCACATTGGCCCGGTAGTGGGTTTCATACTCCACCATTGCATCGATAACCGGCTGTGGAGATAGGCTTGTCGAGGCGTTGTCAAGGTAGATGACCTCCCGGGAAAGAGGAATGTCCTCTCTTATCTGATCGACATTCATCTGATCTGATGCCCTCCCATGATGTACTACCATGTATTGTCAGCTGGTTAAGAATCTCATGGATGCTGATACTGCCGGAACCGTGGGCATTATCCCAAAGGAAGATACAGATAGTTATCACAATCGTGAAAGCGCTTCCATCAGACGAAGAACCAGTGGAGCCGGCATGTAACTATGATCTCATCAGCGAGATCAGGGAACTTGCTGACCGTCAGGGGGTTCTCATCCTCGCCCATAACTATCAGGCCCCTGAGATCTACCAGATCGCAGAGAAAATTGGTGATTCTCTGGAACTGGCAAGATTAGCTCAGGAAACCGATGCGGAGACGATCCTCTTTTGTGGTGTTGACTTCATGGCTGACACCGCAAAGATTTTAAATCCGCAGGCACGCGTCCTGATTCCGGATCCACAGGCACGGTGCACCATGGCTCACATGGCAGGAGAGCAGGCAGCCATTGACCTCAGGGAGCAGTACCCTGATGCTGAGGTGGTCAGTTATGTCAACACCACAACAGCAACCAAGGCAGTGAGTGACATCTGCTGTACTTCCGCAAACGCGATCGAGATCGTAGATTCTGTTGACTCAGAGCAGGTGATCTTTCTTCCTGACAGAAACCTTGCTGCATATGTGAGCAGGTTTACGCGAAAAGAGATCATCCCTGCAGCCGGGTACTGTTATGTCCATGATGCTATCACCAGAGAAAGTGTCGATGCCATGCAGAAACTTCATCCAGGTGCAGTCTTTGTGGCACATCCAGAATGCAGGCCTGAAATCATCGACATGGCTGATGCAGTCTGCTCAACCGGTGGAATGGCAAGGTTCTGCCGGGATGCCTCTGTATCATCCTTTATCATCGGCACCGAATCAGGCATGCTCCATCGCCTCCGGTCAGAAGTTGCAGAAAAGAAATTCTTTTCAGTAGCCGGGATCTGTGCCCCTATGAAACAGATAACGCTTGAGAAGATCAAGGCCTGTCTAACAACCGGATCAGGTGAGGTTGTCCTCGACAAGAGCCTCATGGATGCAGCACGAGTACCTCTCGAACGCATGATTGAAGTTTCAAAAACAAGACAGAGCCGATCTTTCAGGACCCGTGAAGAGATCAGAAAAGGGCTATAGGTAAAGGGCTCCTTGTATTAATCGTCTGATAACAGCACATCACAGAACTGGCGTAACCTATGACTGCAGAACGAATCGTGTACATGGACCATTCTGCAACAACCGCTACCGACCCAGCGGTCGTCGATGCGATGATCCCATGGTTCTCTAAAGGGTATGGTAACCCATCATCCCTGTACCGCATTGCACGCGAATCAAAAACAGCGGTTGAAAAAGCAAGAAGTCAGGTCGCAACAGCACTTGGTGCACAACCTGATGAGATTTACTTTACATCCGGTGGAACTGAGGCTGATAACTGGGCAATTAAGGGGATTGCTTTCGCCAACAGGAAGAAAGGCAACCACATCATCACCAGTGCCATTGAGCACCACGCAGTCCTTCATACCTGCGAATACCTCGAAAAGCAGGGATTCTCAGTCACGTACCTCCCGGTGGATGAGACAGGACAGGTACGGATCAGTGATCTCAAGGATGCAATTACTGATCAGACTATTCTGGTCACGATCATGTTTGCAAACAATGAGATCGGCACTATCGAACCTATTGCTGAGATCGGAAAAATCTGTCGTGAACGCGGAGTGTATTTCCATACCGATGCTGTTCAGGCAATCGGTAATGTGGCAATTGATGTGGTAGCGATGCAGATCGATCTCCTCTCACTCTCTGCCCACAAGTTTTACGGCCCCAAAGGTATCGGCGCTCTCTATATCAGGAAAAGTGTCAGAATTGACAACCTTCTTCATGGAGGGGGCCAGGAAAAGAGGAAACGTGCCGGAACCGAGAACATTCCCGGAATCGTAGGACTTGGGCTTGCAATCGAGCGTGCCATTGCCAGAATGGACGAGCAGAACAAGCGGGTTTCAGCGCTCAGGGATCGAATGCTGGATGGAATTCTCAAGAACATTCCAAACACCAGGCTGAATGGACACCCAAAGGAGAGACTTCCCGGCAATCTGAATGTGAGTTTTGATTTCATTGAGGGAGAATCCATGCTCCTGCTCCTCGATCACTTCGGAATCTGCGCCTCAACCGGGAGTGCCTGTACATCAGGCTCACTTGAGCCTTCTCATGTTCTTCTGGCTACCGGACTTCCCGCCGAGACTGCACATGGCTCACTCAGACTTACGCTTGGAGCAGAGAACACAGACGAAGATGTAGATTATGTTCTGGAACAGCTCCAGAAGGTAGTAATCCGTTTGAGGGAGATGTCTCCCTTGTACGCAGATCATAAAAAGAGGTCATGTAATGTATAGCGAAAAGGTAATGGATCATTTCATGAACCCCCGCAACCAGGGGGAGATCACAGAAGCTGATGGTGTTGGAGAAGTAGGAAATCCGACCTGCGGTGATATCATGCGTATCTTCCTCACCGTGAAGGACAATATTATCACCGAGGTTAAATTTCAGACATTCGGATGCGGTGCTGCAGTTGCATCCAGTAGTATGGCTACTGAGATGATCAAGGGAAAGACCCTTGAAGAGGCATGGGAGGTCTCAAACAAAGCAGTTGCCGAGGCACTCGAAGGGCTCCCGGCAATAAAAATGCACTGCTCAGTACTGGCAGAAGAAGGGATTCACAAGGCGATCAACGATTATAGGATAAAACACGGGCTTGAACCCTGGGTAGAGAAGAATCCTCATTCACATGATCATCATGGTCATGAAGACGAGACCTGCTCTACATAATCCTCATCGAACCACTTTTTTTCCATAACATTTGCAGCATAGAAAAAAGGCATAATTGGGATTTATCAGGAAATGAGGGAGTTTTTATCAGGGTATGTCACATTCAGGACATAGAACTCATAGGAGTTGACCCCGTCCGGATTTTGAAGTGAGTAATCTATGTCCATGTTCAATCTGAATAGTGCATGAGGCCGGTTTTCTGATGAACCCCAGCTGTTGAGTACAGTCCAATACTGTTTTTCAGGGTCAGAATCGTTATAACCCAGAATCAGCATAACATGACCGCCATCATTGTGAAGGGTACCCGGTGTGAGGCCAGGTGTAAAAATATCCTCTTCAGTCTGATTATTCCAGAAGTTCATCATAGGAGTCCAGTTATCAGGGGTGTATATGAATATCACGGCTTTTCCTGATTGCAGGGCTGCTTTTATTGCATTTATTGCGGTGTCATTGGATATCGGGCGCTCTTCATACTTAGCATTTGTACTAATCATGAGAGCAGTTACCTGATCGAGAGGGTAGTTTGGAGTAGTTTGGATATTTGATCTATTCATTGCGGTTGACTCGCCATTCTCACACATACTCCGACTGTCTACGAATGATGCATTCGT
Organism: Methanospirillum lacunae; assembly: GCF_003173355.1. Taxonomy (NCBI): domain Archaea; kingdom Methanobacteriati; phylum Methanobacteriota; class Methanomicrobia; order Methanomicrobiales; family Methanospirillaceae; genus Methanospirillum; species Methanospirillum lacunae. The sequence continues at coordinate 128,436 of NZ_QGMY01000009.1, forward strand.
GTTGGTCCATGGTATTGCTTTTTTTGTGGTATTATAAAAATCAGCAAACCATACTGGAGACCCACCACAACAGGCCCATATCCCGGTCCCATTATGATACGAGGAGGTGAAGTACTGAACTGATAGCCGGTCGGTGATGTTTTTCTGGTATGCAAGATCCAGTTGAAGAGCCCCGGTATCTGCCCATACCCAGCAGTTTCCACAATGTTCATCAACCCCTCCTGTCTGATCCCATTCGGAGGGAGTGTAGACAAACCGATCAAGATGGCTAAATGAACCTCGTGGGAGGGAGGTCAGGTTTTCAGGGATGGTGAACCTGGGCAGATTTCGATTTGCTTCCTGCATTGCAAGCACGACATCGGTCTGTAGACTCATCACAGCGGCAGAAGTATCCGAGGTTTCATTATTACGGGTAGTAGTACCAATGGTGCTAATCTCATCCAGATCGACGTGTGTATATCCACTGATATCCATTACCCTGCCAATTTCACGGGAATCAATACTCCGGAATGCAGAGAGATTTCCTGAGTCAATATTTTTCAAACTTATTCCATTGACAGAAATGTTTACAGGACCGGTGCAAGATGTACAGGGGGCTCCTGAAGAAGGAACTACGAATAAAAATGCGAATATCACGATTAGTATGAGTGTTCCACTCACCACTCCAGGCAGATTTTTCATATACGGTACTAGATGGTGAGCCAAGGAGAAAAACATTTGATGAAAAATCAGTTCTGATTCAAGATCATTGGACATTTTTTCGTGAAATGCTTTGGAATTTTGCGATACTCAATAATCCAAATAGATATATCTCTCCACAAGAGAAGGCATTGTGTGATTACCTTTGTTCATCCGTCATCATACCACAGTCCGAGTACAACCATCAAAGATGCAGAGATTTTTATCTGATCAAATTTAGCCGGATTCTTATCCCTTTTATACTGCCACGATAACCTATAGGATAGTTCACGATTGTGACGGAAACAATAATCCCATTATGAGGTAAGGAAAGGAGATGGAAAAGAATACAGATCTTATCTTTGCAGCACTCTTCAAACTGGAAGAGGCACGACAGGTGATCCGGGATGGACTCCCATCGGGCCTCAACCAGCAGGAAGAGATGCAACTGAAAGAGAAGATCTCAGAGTTAAAAGGGATTATCCAGGCCCTTGAAACCGGAACCACCGGAAAAAAACCTGGGCGGATTGCCGGATCGATAGAAGTCAGAACACGTGAGGAAGAGAATATCAATATTCAGCCAATCCAGGCAGCAGGACGGCTGACCCTTGCAGCCCGTCAGGCGATCATCGCTTATGGTGACGGCTACTCTACCTGTGATGCCTGTCGAAAACCATTCAGACTGGATAAGATTTCAAAACCTCCAATCGCAGACTTTCACACCCAGCTCGCCCAGTTCGTGAATATGGATCAGGCACGGGTTGTGCCAGGAGCACGAAGAGGCTTCCAGGCAGTTGCCCAGACTGTGGTTGAGAAGGGCGATTCGGTAATTGTATCTGCATTTGCACATTACACCGAGTTTCTTGCTGTGGAAGGTGCCGGAGGAGTCGTTAAGGAGGTTCCCTTAAACAAGGACAATATCATTACCGCTGATGCAACTGCTGAAAAGATAGAACAGGTAAAACTAGAGACCGGAAAACTCCCGACCCTGGTGATGATCGATCACTACGACTACCAACTTGCAAACGAGCATGATGTTAAAGGGATTGCCAAAGTTGCTCACAGTTATGATATCCCCTTCCTCTATAACGGGGCATACACCGTCGGAGTCATGCCTGTTGACGGAAAAGCAGTTGGGGCAGACTTCGTAGTTGGTTCCGGCCATAAGAGTATGGCATCGCCGGCACCTTCAGGGGTGCTGGCGACGACGAGCGAATGGGCAGACAAAGTCTTCCGTACCACCCAGATGGTCGGAGACGTCACCAAACGCAAGTTCGGGATCAAAGAAGTAGAGATGGTCGGATGCACGCTGATGGGATCCAACCTTATCGCAATGATGGCGTCCTTCCCTGAAGTGAAAGAGCGGACACTGCACTGGGATGACGAGATAAAGAAGATCAACTTTTTCGTTGACCGGCTGCTTACCATCGATGGAAGCAAGGTCCTATCCGAGTACCCGCGAAAGCATGCATTAACTAAAGTGGATACAACCGGCAGTTTTGACAGGATTGCAGCGATCCACAAACGTCGTGGCTTTTTCCTATCTGACGCTCTCTCAGCAAAGGGAATAGTAGGAGAGTTTGCAGGAGCAACCAGAACCTGGAAACTCTCAACATACGGGCTTTCCTGGGAGAAGGTCAGATATCTTGCCGATACATTTACCGAGATCGCAGAACATTACGAACTACCAATTACAAAACAGTAAAATCACTGATTACCATGACTGAGAAAAAAGACAGAGACGCAACAACTTCATTGCACGCAGGACAGGTCCCGGATCCAACAACCGGAGCACTCGCTGTACCAATCTACCAGACCAGCAGTTACCAGTTCCGTGATGCTGACCATGCAGCAGCACTATTCGGACTCTCTGAACTTGGAAACATCTATACACGTCTGATGAACCCGACCACCGATGTGCTCGAAAAGCGGATCGCAGCACTCGAAGGAGGAACCGGGGCACTCGCCGTGGCATCCGGTCAGGCAGCTATCTCATATGCCCTCCTCAATATCACCAGGGTCGGCGATGAGATCGTAGCAGCAAACAATCTGTACGGTGGTACTTACACGCTTCTGCACTACACCTTTGCAAAGCTCGGACGCAAGGTTATTTTTGTAGACTCACAGGATCCTGAAGCATTCAGAAAGGCAATCACCCCGAAGACCCGTGCAATTTATGCAGAGACCCTCGGAAATCCAAAACTCGATGTGCCTGATTTCCGCAAGATTGCCGACATTGCCCACGAGGCAGGAATCGCCTTTGTTGTAGACAACACATCTGCTGTCGGACTGGTAAAGCCAATTGAGCATGGTGTTGACATCGTTGTCCACTCTGCAACCAAGTTTGTAGGAGGACACGGCAACTCCATCGGTGGGCTGATTGTCGATTCAGGAAAGTTCAACTGGGGTAACGGAAAGTACCCCGAGTTCTCAGAACCTGATCCAAGTTACCACGGACTTGTGTACTGGGATGTATTCAAGGACTTTGCAGGGCTTGGAAACGTGGCATTTGTCTTCAAGATCAGACTCTCACTGCTCCGTGATCTTGGTGCAGCACTCTCACCATTCAATTCATTCCTGCTACTCCAGGGCTTTGAGACACTCCCACTCAGGGTAAAACAGCACTCAGAAAACGCCCTTGCAGTTGCAAAGCACCTGAAGGCACACCCCAAGGTAGCCTGGGTCAACTACCCGGGACTATCAGACAATCCAACTCATATTGTTGCATCCAAGTACCTCAAGAACGGGTTTGGTGGTCTTCTCGGAGTCGGTATCAAGGGAGGAGTTGAAGAGGGAAAGAAGGTCATTAACTCACTGAAACTCTTTTCCCATGTTGCCAACATCGGAGACTCAAAAAGCCTTGTGATCCACCCGGCATCAACGACTCATCAGCAGCTTACTCCAGAAGAACTCATTGCAACCGGAGTTACTCCTGATTACATCAGGCTCTCAATCGGAATCGAGAATATTGAAGATATTATTGAGGATCTGGATCAAGCCTTAGCTCAGATCTGACCTATATGATTCGTGGATCTGTTGGAACGGTAAAAACCGAACAGGTGACCTTCAAAGAACCTCTCATACTGGAAAGTGGAGAGGTTCTCCCTGAACTCACTATTGCATATGAAACGTACGGCACTCTAGATCGCGATAGATCAAACGCTATTCTTGTCTGTCATGCTTTGTCAGGCGACGCCCATGCAGCCGGATATCACACAGGAAACGATAAACCAGGTTGGTGGGATATCGCCATAGGTCCGGGTAAAGCATTTGATACAGATCAATACTTTATAATCTGTTCAAATGTCCTCGGCGGTTGTAAAGGAACCACCGGTCCTTCATCACTCAATCCGGTTACTAACAAGCCATATGGTCTTTCTTTCCCGGTTATCACCATCGGAGACATGGTTCATGCCCAGCGTCGGCTTGTCGAGCACTTCAATATTCAGCGTCTTTTTGCAGTCATTGGTGGATCAATGGGCGGGATGCAGGCACTCAAATGGTCAGTGCTGTACCCTGACCTTGCAAGCAGGGTTGTTGTGATAGCAAGTACTGCATACTCAACTCCGCAGCAGATTGCATTTAACGAAGTTGCAAGAAGTGCAATAAAATCTGATCCTGACTGGAATCATGGAAATTACTATGAGAGCTTTCCTCCAGTGCGAGGACTTTCACTTGCCAGGATGATAGGGCATATCACCTATCTCTCTGATGAGTCAATGCATCAGAAGTTTGGCAGGGGTCTTCAGGGTAAAGACGAACTCAGTTATGATTTTACGACTGATTTCCAGGTTGAAAGTTACCTACATTATCAGGGAGATCGGTTTACCCAGCGGTTTGATGCAAACTCATACCTGTATATCACCAAGGCCATAGACTACTTTGACCTCACCATTAATAACTCGCTCACCGAAGCATTCCAGAGTGTCAAAGCGAAATTCCTGATCGTTTCAGTCTCTTCAGACTGGTTATACCCCCCATATCTCTCCCAGGAGATCGTGACAGCACTTTCATCAGCCAGTGCTGATGTGGAATACTGTGAGATCAAATCACATTACGGGCATGATGCATTCCTGCTTGAAGAAGGACAGATGAACTACCTTCTTGGCCGGTTCCTTTCGTCACTGACCATTGCTGATGTGATGAAAACCCAGGCCCCCACCCTGTATGAGGATGTAACAATCAAAGAGGCTGCAGAGCTCATGATTGCCCAATCAGTCAACCATCTTCCGGTGGTCGACTCAGAAGGAGCACTCACCGGAATTGTCACATCATGGGATATCTCACGGTCGGTTGCACGTGAGTTTACCTCTCTTGATGAGATCATGACCCGAAATGTCTTCTATACATCACCTGATGAGCCGGTTGATAGTGCTGTAAAACGGATGGAATTGAACCATATATCAGCATTGCCGGTAGTTGATGACAAGCGAAGAGTGATCGGCCTGATCACTGCTGAGCACCTCTCACGTCTTATCGGCCGCTGCCGATAAGTACCCACTTTTGGAAATACCCAAATCAGATGGGAATGAAGATATGATATCTTGACAGTGATGCGATCTCAATTCCTTATTATTGCAGGAATTATCTTTCTTTTTATCTCATCCTCTGGATGTATTGCTAACGATGGAAATACCCAACTAAATCTCACCTTCTTTGATGTAGGACAGGGTGATGCCTGCCTTCTTCAGATCCATAACAAAACAATGCTTGTAGATGCTGGTCCTTATGAAGCAGGACAGGGTATTATAGACTGGCTCAAAGCCAGAAACATCACATCTCTCGATGTAGTGGTAGCAACCCACCCGCACAGTGACCATATCGGAGGAATGCCCACCGTACTTAAGCAGGAAAAGACAGGAGTTTTCATAGATGCCGGTGATTCTCACACAACTCCGACATATGAAGTGCTTCTGAAAACGATTGAGAAATATGAGATACCATACCGAATTGTACATGAAGGGGATCAGATAGATCTGGACCCTGCTGTCACAATCAACGTTCTCAATCCTGGTATTACATCTTCAGGAGATCTCAACGACAACTCAATTGTCCTTGAAATTAGTTCAGGAGACAGGAAATTCCTGCTCATGGGTGATGCAGGGGTTTCAGTCGAAGACAAACTACTCAAAGAGAGAAGGGATCTCAAAGCAGACCTGCTCAAGGTAAGCCATCATGGAAGCAGACACTCTTCAGGGCAAAGGTTTATTGATGCTGTATCTCCAGAGATTGCAATCATATCACTAGAGGCCGGTAACGAGTATGGTTTCCCACAGAAAGATCCGGTAAGGTATCTCACTGATGCTGGTTCGGATATTTACCGGACTGATCAGGAAGGGACAATCACGGTGACTGTTGATCAAAAAAAAATCATTGTGACATCAGAGAAACCATACAGGCCTTCCACAGATTGTAACTGTTCAAAGATACAGGGAATGTGCAAAAGTCAGGAGAGTAGATCAAACCCCTGTTGCCTCTCATGCGGAGTATAACCATGGTAGATACGAGCAAAACAGTGGTGATGATTATTGACCGGGTTGAAAACGGATATCTCATTTTAATTCCCCGTGATCACCCGGACGAAATGATCCAATTCCCACAAAAATATGTGGGAGAGTTTGAAGAGGGGGATATTCTTGAATTATCAATCAGGAAAGATGAGTCCGCGACACGGGAGGCCCGAGACCGAATAAGTAGAATGAGAGAACGGCTTATGAACCGCTGAGCAAATCAACACACGAGAGGACGTTACATCAGCCTAAACCGTCACGATTGTGAAACATAATATACTTTCGCATGTAACGAGTACGCATGAAATTACTGGCGGGTGTGATGATTATCGGTTTTCTCATGCTCGCGGTGTGTGCAGGTGTCTCACCGTTTCCGATGGAACGAAAAAATGCCTGCTGTACATCTGATAATTCATACGGGCGGCCTACATGTCATATGACTATGACCAGTCAGGGTGGAATTCATACCTGCAGTTGTAAAACTGCTGCATCTTCTACAACAGCCTCAACTCCCACGAGTTCGTGCAACGGATCCTGTGGAACACTGATGGCAACCGTAACGCAGCCTTCAAGTATGCTTGACAGGATTCGCAGATACGCTGTCAGTGGATATCGCAGGATAACTAACCGAAATCTGCTAGAGCATGAAAGCAGACGGCAGATTTACGATGAGATCGTTGCTTCACCAGGAGTGGATCTCAGGAAACTCACAGATAGTACCGGGATGAATGAAAGCACTCTCCGCTACCATCTCGAGAGGCTCTATGATGGGGGAAAGATACAGACAACCACAATCGGAGGGGTTTGTCATTATTTCGAAAACCATGGTAAATACTCGGCAGAAGAACAGGTCCTCCGGTCAAGGATGCTGACTGCAGCCAGTTCGCGAATCCTCATGATCATCTTCAGACAACCAGGTCTCACTCGAGGAGAACTGGCAGATCTTCTCGGAGTTGCAGGGCCAACAGTGACACGGAGTGTGCAGAACCTCACCGATGATGGATTGATCCGTATAGAACGTGAGGGGAGATTTACCAGATACTATCCAGAAGAATCTGTCAGTGGATGTTTTAGTAGGGAATGTAATTCGTCATTCATGAAAGATGTTACATCAGGTGATCGAATATATGCAAAATAAAACCTGGATATAAAGTACGTTTTATATTTTATTGAACAACATTTTGGATGATGATCAAACCAACCATTCTCCTCATTATCCTAACTTTCCTGATTATCTGTACCCCTGCCAGTTTGGCAGTGTCGAATTCATCTCAAAATCAGACAACTAAAGCAGATAATGTAACTGGTCCTGATTACCAGATAACAAAAATTTCACTGCCTGTCCAGATCTCATGGATAGAGCCAGGGACATACATTGTCCCGAATATATCGGTACGGAATGCAGGTGCCGATGATACTAACACACAACCGGTGCAGATTCAGGCATTTCTCGGAAAGTACCAGTTAATCTCAAAAAACAATATGATTTCGTCCTTTAAAGCAGGGGAAGAACGAATAGTATCACCTAATTATCTTATTCCGAATGGGGTCCCAACCGGTGAATATACCCTGACAGTATCTGCAACCCTCGGTCAGGAAGAGGGAGGGGCTACAGATAATAGCATGGCATCAGCCCCTGATCCGGTGAATGTCAAGCAGATTACCTCAAAAGCAAAAGTCCGCTCATGCAATTGTGCGTAAAATAATCCAAAGACCTTTTTTTCATGAATTATTATTACAACATTCAGAAATCAAAAAACAGAGTTTACTGGCGATTAAGATTATCCAGATTCAACTGAATAGACTCTAATTCTATCAGCATTTCTTCGAAGGTATCATACCTGATCTGTGGATCTATTGAAAGAGTCCGGGATATCAGCGTGTCAAATAATCCCAAATCAGATCTAATGTGAGAGGGTAACACCAAATACAATGAGGAGATGTTCCAGAAATCTGCAGTAGGAATCATGTCCTCTCTCAACCCATACGGGTATGAACCTGTGAGGAGCAGATACACTATGGCCCCGGCCTGGAAAATATCAGTCTTTTTTACATTGGTCCCATATCGTATTTGGTCTATCTGTTCTGGTGCCAACAACCAGCAGACAGATTCGCATCCCTTCTTCGAAAGGACTGCTAAACCGTCAATCCCGCCAATCCGGACATGGAGGTTCCGGTCAATAAAAACTTCAGAAGGATCAAGGAGATTATGGCTGACCCCTTGATTATGCAGGTATAACAGACCACGGCTGATACCAAGCCCAATCTTAACTATTGCACGTTTGGAAATCGGTAGTGAAAGATCAGCAACCGTGTACCGTCTCCTGCCCTTCTGGACCACCCCCTCAGGGGGAATTGTCACAAGATGGGGGACTGGTTCTACTTCAAAGGTTATAAGGCTGATAATATTTGGATGGTTAAGAGATCGCCATACCTGAACGGTTTGGTGATATGAAGGGATTTCAACTATCTCTGGATCTATGATCTTAAGCATTTGAACAGATGTATCTGCCACACGTTTAACGATGAATAATTCAACATTCTGATAAGAATTTATCAAAGTCATCGGAGTATACAATTCCATAAGATCCTTGGGAAAGGTAGATTGATCTGGTTTTTTTGAATTTAGTCGAATCATCCCTCTTTTTTCGATTTTTTGCATTGCTTTTTGGGCATTACCATTCAAGGGATCAATATCCAGTGCCTGACGATAAGCTCTACCCGCCTCTTCTGGTTTTCCCTGTTTTTCCAAAACCTTACCTTTCTGGATCCAGAGATCAGCAGAACCAGCATCTCTGGTAAAAAGAGAATTATAATAGGAAAGGGCTTCATCGAACTGATTCTGTGATTGCAGTACCACTCCACGATTATATGGGATAACAATATGTAGTTTTATATCGGATGCGGTCTCTTTCCCGGGTTTTACAGATACAATCCTGCTTATCTCCGGGTGATCATCATCAGGATCACCAAGTGTGAACTCTACCTCACCTTCAGAATCAGGAAGAATTTCTCTATCCCCGGCTATAACCGGATAAGACGAGGAATTTTTCATCCTGACGATAGCCGCAATGCTACCATTACCGGACTTAAAACCGGCAAATGACCAGGTAAGAGTAGGGTTCACTGGGCAAACACGGTAACGAAGGAGGACATCACGAATGAATTCACGTCCTGCTTCATCAATGAAAGGAACTGTGCGAATGTAGAACTGATCACCTGGAACATCAGTAGGAACCCGCATCCGTATATTGCGTATCTCCCCATGGGGGATTGCCTGCCCTTCTATCTGGATCGGCCTGCTGCTGCAATTTATGACCCTCACAACAACATCCCCCGGTTCTCCTTCATTACAGATCATCATAAGGGGATCCAGCACAAGATCGGTTTTTCCTAAACCTCTTCTTCGGACAATTTCCCTGGCATCAGTGCCAGAATCACTAGCAGGTGGTACAAATGGCAGATCAGTATTAGATGTTTTTTCTGAATCTTTTATTTTCACGGCTACATGGCGGGTTGCATATGCACCAGCGAGGGTAATCCCCAGGAAAACACCAATAATTATACCGTAATCGATTAAACCAAGAGGAGAATCGGGGTTTTCTTCAGCACTATCACCTTTGGCTATCGATGAAAGACAGAACTGCCGGGTAGTCGGATTAATTGAGATAACAGTCTCTTCATGAGGTTTGATGACAGCCCCAAGATTCTGATCAAAACCCTCACCAGCCAGACGAATATTATGGAATCCTGAAGACAGATTTTCGATATTTATTGGGGCGATACCACGATTATGTCCATCAATGGAGACCTGTATCGGCAAAGACCCGGTAAGAACCTCAAGGGATCCATTATCTGAAATATTATTCTGTACATTACCGGATATCTCTCCTGACACAGAAAAAGTGGATATGAAATACAGGATTACTATCAACCAACCAAGGTTATTCAAGGAAGATAATAATCGCCTTGTTAGGATGTCAAGATGCATTACTCCCTCTTGGATCCCCCTCTCACAACATCAGTTGTTTCAACTCTGCGATAAACTCATCAACAGACGCATATCGCTCTTTTTTTTCAAGTGCCAGGAGTTTTCTCAGTAATGGGTCATATTTTGCATACTCAGGATGATTGATAGATGGAGAAACATATACGCCAGAGATAAAACCATTCTCACCTGCAGGTGTGACAGAACCATTAGGATATGGAGATCTACCGGTCATCAACCAGTACCATATTGCCCCAAATTGAAAGATGTCAGTTCGTTTCCCTAGTTTTCCATACTTTTCCCGGCTGATCTGTTCAGGAGCCAGACAATAGGCAGGGGAAACTGATCCCGAACCCATACGTGATTTCGATTCACGAATGATTCCTGAAATTTTCGCGGTCATCGGCTCATCCAGCAGAATATGCTTGGGAGAGAGGTGATAATGTCTCACCCCTTTCTGATGCAGATATGCCAGACCCTGAGCAATCTGCTCGGTGAAGGTCATAATTGTTTCTTCAGGGACAGGGTGCTTCAGATCAGTTAGGGTTCTACACAGGTCTGAAGAACAGGTAATTCCTGATGCATACTCCAATTCCAGAAAGAGGGTGGGATCATATTCTGCACGAAACATTCTAAGCACATTCGGGTGTTTCAACTGATACAGAACCGAAATCTCAGTGAACAGTGAAGAGCCAGCTACAGCATTTTCATGCGCAATTTTTAACGCACGAAGATCACCGGTGTCATTTCTAAGAACAAGAACTATTGAGGCAAATGCATCTTTTCCAAGCAACCGGATAGGGGTGTACCGATCAGACAGAAGATCTGGAAATCCGGGAATTTTTGGTTTATCCTCAATCTTCTTCTTTTCTACTGCACGTTTTTCCTTAATATCTGAAAGCTGCTTCAGCATCTCCAGTGCTTCCTCATTATCAGGATCTAAAGATATTGCCTGTTTTAGCATCGCTTCAGCCTCTTGTTCTAAACCCCAGCGACGGAGAACTTCAGCCTGCTTGATAAGAGCATCAATCTGTCCTGGATTATTCCGAAATACCAGGTGAAAGTATTCATACGCCTTCTCAGCAACACCCCTGGCAAGAAGTGCAATACCCCGGTTGTATGGAATCCGTACATACCGGTAGAACTCCTGACCTTTCTGAGATAGAATCTTGAGTGAGAGTGTCATCTCATACTCATCAGTTACCGGTTCTGTCACCTCAAGAGAGAGTGGGGCCGAAGTTCCCGGACCGATTAAGAGACCTTCAATGGATAGTGGATCAGGTGAATGATTCAGGGCGGAAATATGGGCAACTGCTGATCCAGGTTTTACATCCAGATGGGTTAGTTTGACATCAACTAATGACGAAGGTTTTTCTTCATTCCCTGACGAACCAAGAGAGGCCCCAAGTCCAGATTCACCATCTTCAGGGCGGTTTTTTTCAAGCATGTCACGGGAAAATTTTCGCACATTCTTCATCGGACCAACAGAGACATCAACGTTCTTTGGACCTGCATCTGATCCTGAGCCCGGATCTGATGTAACCTGCTCAAGGAGATGCTTCCGGTTGTGATAATCATCCAGAAGATCTTTCTCTTCAAGAGAGGAAGCCCCATCGAGTGTTCTTTTTGTTCCTTTCTTCTCTAGATTCTCTTTGTCTTCAGACTCTTTTTCTCTACGGAGCCTGACTGTGTGAATCATGAGCACAATGCAACCGAGCACAATGGCAGAAACAATCACAATAAGCGGAATATTAGCTTTAAAATACTCAAACAAAGTCCCATTTGAGACTACATCGATCTTCTTGAAGTTGATAGTTGGTTCCTGAGTAATGTTTCCAACAAAAACTCGGGAGATTGTACTTTTTTCTACCTGTACTTGAATTGTCCTTTCAGTACCATCACCACGAACAGTCACATCATATGAACCGGGTTTTAGATCCGGGATGATACATGGAGTATATCCCATCGATTGTCCTTTGAGAAGAACGGAAAGCTCCTGCTTTGCACTATCCACTGAAATAGAACCGTTCAAAGGAGAAGAAACACCATCTGCAGGGACTATTGATATTTTTTTAGTCCATACTTCAGTAACCCGCTGGTCTCCCTGGGCAGTCCGGTATGCAACATAAAAAGGAAGGAAATAATCACCAGGAACTCCGACTGGCAGAACAGACACAGCAAATGAGATCTCTTTACCTGGGGAAATGAGGGAACCTTCAGGAATATCAACAAAGGATGGCATGCCAACCACCTCGGTAAGATTGCCCCCGTAAACCATCCCGATACGGTGATTCTTTCTCTCCCATGTCACAAGGCCGGCATTCCTGAATGTAATCATGACCGGGTATGATCGGCCCGGAATCAGGCGATCTGGAATCGTATCTTTGACATAAGATAGCCCAAATCCCACATTGTATGCACTGACATCCTCTTCCTGAGCCACAACAGGAGGAGCCAGTGTGAGTAGGCAGAACAGTATCAGTACGACAAGTGCCGGGATCTGGGACATATTTTCCTAATCAATGAGATTCACATGAAAAGATATCTAAATATCGGTTTGTAAAAAAGATGCAAATTCATGGAGCAGTAGCAATATCAAGATCTGCCAGGAACTCATCAACCAGTGCGTATCTCTTCTTCTTATCAGTTGCCAGCATCCGGGAGAGAATCATATCATATTTGGAAAGTTCACTTTTTAATTCTGATGGTAAAATAAGCCGGTTTCCACCAGACTCATGCCACTCTACAGAAGCCTTGTCTGCAGCAGACCTGGAGTACGGGAGAAAACCAGTGAGGAGCTCATAAAAGATCACTCCGAGTTGATAGATATCAGTCTTTCTTCCAGGATTTCCAAAAATAGCCTCATCTCTCTGTTCTGGTGCCAGATATGCCGCTGGTGCTTCACGGGTATCAGACTCGGGAACTGAAAATCCGAGTTCATTCTTCCCCCTGGCATAGCCGGAGATCTTTGCCTGCATCTTGTGAGTAAGCAAAACATCACCTGTTTGTAGATGGTAATGCCTGATTCCAAGGCTGTGCGTGTACTTGAGCCCGTTTGCAACATCACGAATCAGTGAAACCGCATACTTCTCACGAATTGGCTTTGGAAGTGCGGAAAGAGAGGTCAATGATCCTCCCCTGTATTTAATTCCATCAAGGAATTCCAAATCAAGGAAACTCAAATCATCATCAAATTCGGCTTTATACAAACGGACCACATTCGGATGCCTGATATTTCCCCACACCGACGCTTCTTTCTGCAGGATCTCACTCCCGGCATTCTTCATATGGGATACTTTCAGGGCACGAATACTCCCATTATCTTTTTTCCGTACCTTGAAGACCCGGGCATAGGAATCATCCCCAGCCACACCAAGAGGCTCATATCTGTCTTTCAGCCCGTCCGGAAACCCAAATGGATTTGAGATATCCTGATACTGCTGATCAACATCGGGAACCTTAAGTTCATCAGCATTCTCCCCTTTCAGATTCTTTTTGCTTTTTTGTTCATCCCCATATCCGGGTTTCTTGTCTTTCAGTTCTTTGGAGCGTGATTGGGTCTGCCCTGTCGTCCGGGTCGCTGAAGAATCACCTTTTCTGAAGCCATGTTCATCAGCACCAGTACCCGAATTTTCGGAACCTGATGTTGAACCTTTTTTTGAAGATTTCCTTGAGGAAACCTTGCCATCAAAACTTACCGGAACTATGGTAATCGGGCGGACAAAAAGCCGGACTGGATGATTCTCAGGAAACCGCTTGGTGTCCATCATCAGCATCTGTAAGCCAAAAAAGAGGATTGCTATAGTCAGAATCAGAAGAGGAAGATTTTCTTTTAAAAATCCCAGCAGTGTATACCGTTCATCCTTTTCAATGGAAATATCAGTCTTGTTTGAACTGGTCAGGTCCACCCGGAGCCTACTGACAGAACCAGCTTCAACCGTAACCTGAACTGCTTTTGTTTGGTAATCAGGTGATGCAACACTCAAGTCATACATAGCAGGCCTGAGATCAGGAATCGTGAGTGGTGTATTCCCCCTGACATCACCCCCGATGAGAACCTGTGAACCGGTTGGGATTGAAGAGACTATGATGGAACCAACAGATCCTGACGATATTCCATCCTCTGATATGACTTTTACTGTCTTTGAGAAGGTTTCAGGGAAGGTGTTGTAACTATCCCCCTTCAATGTTGCCATAGAGAAACTGATAGTATAATCACCTGGCTTCTCCGGAGGTGTCAAAATCAAAGGGAACGTTATATCATCGCCAGGCTTTATTTCTGTATCTTTACCAAGCCGGGAGAAGACAGGATCAACCAGTATTGATGACTGAAGACCCTGGTACAACAGACCAAACTTCTCTACTCCCCAGTCCCATGAAACCATACCCGTATTCCTAAATGTGATCGTGACCGGATAGGTTTTTCCGGCTTCAATCATGTCAGGAATCGTATCATTACTGTGTTCACCTTTGTAGTATGAAACATCGATAGATGCTGGAGCAGCGTCAACCAGGGACAGCATAAGTATACCAAGTACAACAAATAGCACCACACAGGCCAATATTCGTTGCCAGGAATAACTGATACTCATATCCCTTTTATCCACAATTTTTCATATATCCCTGAGTTGTTACACCAGCAATCCCGATTTTTATTCCAATTTCTGATATCAAGTAGTATCAAAGAGAGAATTAGTGAAGACTCCGTATGGTTTTATGTTGAAGATAATACGTACACTTACCATACGTTCTTCAGACAGAAGAACATCAGGTTTCAAATTCATATTCATGAAGGAAAGAGATTATGGGTGTCAGATATGAAAGTAAATCATCAAAACAGGGAAAATGCAATCCATTCCGTGGCAATATATATAGGAAAATAATATGCTGAATACTCCACAAATACCACAGATCCCTGATTTTTTCAAGAGACTCTCTGGTGAACAACGTGCAGGTGTAATTCTTGCAACTATCATCCTCCTGCTCACCATATTTCTCTTCTGGAAATTAGTTTATGCAACTGTGATAGCAATATCACTCGCTGTTGTTCTTATGCCAGCACAACGGTACCTGGAGAGGTTCATCGGTAGCGGATATGCAGCAATATCGGTCTGTCTCCTTTCAATCGCAGGGATTGTGGGTTTTTTGCTTCTTCTCATTGATTCCTTTATTGTAACCAGGCTGTATATCTTTGAAGTCGCACAGTCAATGGCAACCGCGATACGGAGTTTCCAGCCAGGAACCGAGTCAATCACCGGATATATGCTGAAATTATTTGGTGGAATAAATGTGCAGCCAAATTCGGCAAAGATCATCGAAGATTCTGCCCCAATTATTATCCAGAGTATGAGTTCAATCGCACAGAACCTCCCAGGTCTGCTGGTTGAACTGTTTATTGTTATACTGATGCTTTTTCTGCTCCTTCGCAACGGTGAGGTATTATCATCCCAGTTCTTTTCGATAATCCCGTCACACATGTCAAGATATGTCAAAATCCTCTGCAGGGTTGTAACAGACACCATGTATGGTGTCTACGTGGTCAACATCAGTGTGGCAATCCTGACATTTTTTATCACCCTTCCTTTCTTCTGGATCCTGGGATATGGTCAGATAGTATTCTGGGCATTCATATGTGCAGCCTCACATCTCTTCCCATTCTTTGGTCCACAACTCATCACACTTTTTCTCGCAGGGTATGCCATTGCACAGGGAGATATGCGTGGACTTGCCCTTGTTGCTGTGGTTGGATACCCACTCATTTCAGGTCTGCAGGATTTCTTGATCAGACCCCGTCTCCTTGCCCGGAGAGTCGCTATTCATCCGGTACTGATGATGATAGGAATATTCGGAGGAATGCTCATTCTCGGCCCGATAGGCCTTATCATCGGACCATTGATCATTGCTCTGGCAGATGCGGGATATGATATCCTGACAGAGATAATTGCTGAAAAACAATCAGAAGAGAACGAAAAAATTTCAATATAAAATTGAATTACTTATTTTCCAGCCTGGCTGCCAAAGCAGAAGAGACGATCCTGCTCAGTTGTTCCACCGTCCAGAGTTCGGTGTCAAGGACCAGATGATACGGGTCAAGCGAAGCATAGTCAATATTATAGTATTGTTTGTATCGAAGTGCTTCACTTGCTTCCCGGTCTGCAGTTGCCTGCATAGCGTGATCAAAATCTGCAAACTTATCCCGGTCTAAAATACGTTTTACTCTGCATTCTAGAGATGCTTTGAGCCAGATACGAAGATCCGCTTCAGGAAGCATCCACCCGGAGAGCCGCCCCTCAATTAGGATCTGATCCTGTGACAAGGCTATCTCACGCTGACGTTCATCGATCAGTTTGTCAACAGAGGGATCACTTTCACAAAAGGCACCAAACTCAGCAAGGGTCAATCCCCGTTCTTTGGCCATCTGGCGGAAGACTTCACCGGCGGATATGACATCAAAACGGTGCTCACTTGCCAAATGGTAGGTAAGGGAGGTGGTCCCACTCCCAGGCAGGCCACTGATTGTGACCCTCATTGATTAGATGCCCCCGATATCAAGGGCTTTTCGAATCACCTGGGAGAGGGAGATCGAACAGAGCATATACCAGATCATCCATGCAGGAACAGGACCAAGTATTGCAGCTGTCAGATGGACTGAACCAAAGAACGGCATGGTGATCAATGCATCGTAGTTATTCAGCCTGAAATAGAGCCAGAAGAAGATCGGAAGTGTGATGACCATGATGTATCCCATTGGCTTGAACTGAGCCTGGCTCATCTCAAGTTGATCCTTCATCATGGTATCGCGTTTAGCTTCGATCTTCTTGATACGTTTCTCATCCTTTGAAAGCATCGCTTCACGATAGTCTTTCTGGAAATCCTTCATCTTGTTCTGGGTCTCTTTCATCTTCCGGTAATCTATGGTATACTTCTGGATGATAGAAGAATAAAAACCGGTCATGGCAGAGAGAAGAAGAATAACAATATAAAACGGAATCTGGAGCGTATCAACAAGTGGGCCAAGCACCACATTTAGTGATGTACCGATACCCACCCGTACTACCTCAATACTTGCAACCATGATGAGGCCCATCGCAAGGATGAGCGGCATCATACTCATATTTCCTGAATTGGATGATCCCATGAACTTGTCACCGGAGGGTCTGCATCATTTCTTCGACAGCCCGGTCGATGAGAAAATCTGCATTGGTGATATATTTTATCGTACAGCCGGTGATTGTCGCATATGCGGCCGCCACAGCACGATTAAAGTTCTGATGATCAGCGATTGCACGTGCTCCCTCAATATCACGTACACGGGTCGCGTCAGAGAGGCGGCGTTTTAGGATCTGGTCCTCGTCCGTCTCTACCAGGATGATGATATCAGGTTTGAGTTCACGAAGCACCCATTCGGGAAGTCCTGCAAGAAATCCTGCAGGAGTCTTCACCGAGGCATGGGTATCGATGATTACATTGCCTTCAATCTTGGCGATTGCCTGGGATGCGAGTTGCTGAAGCCTTTTCTGGGCATTCTTATCAAGCTTACGCATCTCATCGCGATCTTTGACCATCCCTTCACGCTGGGCGACCTCAAACATAAAGGTTCCAAAATTGATGTTCTGGTAGGGAACCCCTTCAGCCTCAAGCCTGGTCATAGACTCGTTGATAACTGAAGTTTTTCCCACACCCGGAACACCGGTGATGATGACCTTCTTCCCAGCCATAGATATGCCTCTGTTACTCCTTGCCAAAGAACGTTCTCATGAAGGGATACATCTCCATGATCTGTTCACTTGCTATCTGTTCGTACAGTCGGTAGGTGATACTCACCGTCAACAGCAGACCGGTACCGGAGACCGAACCGATCACACCGAAGAGGTTTGCAACAACAGACATAAGCCCGATAAACACTCCACCGATCACAGTGACACGGGGAATGTACCGGTCGAGAACCTTCTCAAGGATTGCCGGGTTGCGCCGGTATCCCGGGATGGACATGCCTGAGTTCTGAATCTGCCGTGCAACTGCTTTTGAGTCAAGACCCGCCGTCTTCACCCAGAAGAGTGCGAAGATTGCACCACCGACGATCATCACAACCGAGTCAATTCCCAGTCTGATGAGAACTTCCCATGGGGGATGAGTGCCAACATAATTAGGCATCCACCACATCCAGTCAGTCGGGTGATTGATCGGAGCAAGGAACCACATCAGGCCATTGACCGGAGACTGTCCCTGGAATTCACCAAGGAAGGTAATCCCGATATTATTCAGGAAGAGACCAATCATCTGGAAGTTTGCCTGAAGAACACGGACGAGAATCATCGGGAGCACACTGGCGTAGATCAGCTTGACAGGGAACCGTGCTCTGGCACCTCTTACCTGGGTGTGTGCAAGTGGAATTTCAACCCGGGTTGATTCCACATACACGATCAGGAGGAAGATACCGATAGTACAAATGAACGCGATCAGGTCAGCACCGAAATATTGGATGAAATTCGCACCATCAAGGACGACTGCAAATAACCGAGGGAAAAATCCGGTAGGATAAGCATCAGTAACTGCAGTCCATCCTAAAAATCCATTTACGAGTGCCTGGGAAATACCTGCAATGATGAAGAGACCAACACCGGAGCCGATACCCCATTTGGTCACTACCTCATCCATCATGAATACCAACACGCCACCAAGGCATATCTGCAGGAAGATGATGAATGCTAGTATTGATGAATTACCACCAAAGAGTGCGAGTGCAACAGCCGGATCAGGCTTTAAGAATCCACCCACAATCATTGGTGCTCCTTCAACAGCAATCATCACAAAGATCATGAGTTTCTGCAGTCCCATGTACTGGATCTGCCCTTTTATCTCACTGGTATCTATGTGGATGATGTCTGCTCCTTTGAGGAGCTGAAGAACAATCGAAGCAGTAACGATTGGTCCGATTCCGAGATGAACGATTGAACCACTTGCTCCGGCTAGCAGAGCACGGTAATACTCGAACATATCCTGGGAGGACGCAGCAAGACCAAACACAGGAATGTTGGTCAGTATAAAGTACACTAATAATATGCCAGCCGTCCATGCCAGTTTGTTCTTGAAATGAACGTGACCTTCAGGAGCTTTAACTGCTGGCATCATAGCCAGAAGAGGCTCCATCCGGTCTAGAATCTCACCCATTATTTTCCCCCAAAAAAGAGGTTCAGGAGGTCATCGCATGACCGCCTTTCGCCTCAATCTTGGCGATCGCCTGCTGGGAGAACGCCGCGGCCGTGATTTTCATCTTGTGGCTGACCTTTCCGCCACCAAGAACCTTCTCAACACCAAGGACTGCTGCATCGAAGACAACGGTGTCGCCTTCTTCCTGTGCTGCACCTGTTCTGACAAGAATTGGTATGATCTGATCGATCTCACCAATGTCCAGAACATCCCCGGTGATAGAGGCTTCATGGTAGTGTTTGAATCCGCACTTACCAAAAACCGGACCTCTTACGAGGTAGGCCTTGACAAAGTGGTGTGCATTGACACCAGCATTGCCTCTGCCTCCGCGGTTTCCTGCTCCACGACGATTCTTATGGGTCCCACCACCACAGGTGCGTGAGCCACGGTACTTGGATCGCTTATTGACTGGCATCTGCTCACCTCATCTTGTAGAGGAGATCGTTAATATTCTCCCCGTGGTACCCGAGTGAACCGCCCTGCTGGTAGGTCCTCTTGGTGGTCTTATACCCCTTACGTGGCGGGTGGAGTCGCAGAACCGGCTTGAGTCCGGGAACATCTGCCAGCCGTGCCTCCCCTGATGAGAGTGCTTTTGCAAACTCGGAGATTCCCGCATACTGGGAGTTCTCTTTGATGTATTCATCAGACAGATGAGCATCACCAGTGAGACGTCCACGGGTTCTCAGAAGTTCTTCAACCGTACAGGCATCAACTTCACCATATGCAACAAAGTCCTTGACTTTGCGAATCATTCCGACATAAGCCGGAGTGTCAGGGATGATGACACAGTGGTTGATGTGATGAAGGCGGAGCATCTTCAGGGTGTCCTTGATCTCCCGGCGGGTCTTAACCGTTCCGCGGACCTGAACAACAGCATACATTACTCCTTTCCTCCCAGCCTGATCATGTTGGTAGCTTTCAGAGCGTTGAAGGTTGCCTTTGCATAGTTGATGGTAGTCCGGGTCTGACCCTGGGTCTGTGCCCAGACATCACGAATACCGGCAAGGTCAAGCACCTTTTTACCAATGTCTCCGGTAACAAGGCCAATTCCCTGTGGAGCAGGCTTGAGTGTGACTTTGACACTGCCTGCAACACCAGTAACCTGCATGGGGATTGAATGTGGATGGACACATCCGCATTCCCATGAACCACAGCCACGTTTTACCTTTATTACATGTGTCTTGGCATTTACGATCGCTTTCTTGATCGCGTCTCCCACCTGGGAGTCCTTGCCCTGTCCAAAGCCGATGTATCCGTCGTGGTTTCCAACGACGACTACAGCCCTGAACTTGACACGACGACCGGAGTCGGTCATCCTCTGTACCATGTTGATGTCGAGCACCTCATCCACGAGGTCAGGGAGGAATGCATCAACGATCTCAGGTTCTTTGATGGGTTTCCCACTGGCGAGCGCCTCGTCAATGCTCTTTATCTCACCGGACTGGACCATGCGTCCAAGACCGGTCAGGGGTACCCATTCTGTCTTCTCGTATGCCATCTCAGTTCAGCTCCCCCATGATTGCATCCCGAGTTGCTGCCACATTGGCAGGCAGGACTCCTGCACGGTCGGGGGCGTATGCTGCGATATGTTCTCCGTTACACCGCTCATCAGAGGGAAGTATTTCCTCAGAATGCGGAATGTCAAGACCTGCTTCTGCTGCACCCTTCAGTGCTGCAAATACACGTGCTCCCGGACTTGCCCGGTGAAGGCCAATGTCGAGGATTGCAGCATCTTTGCCTGCATTGAGTGACCGAACTGCAAACAGAATTCCAGTCAGGTACGCTGCAGGGGTGTTGCATAATGAACCCTTATATCCGAATTTACGGAGATCTGCAGAGTTTGCAGTGACATGAGTCCGGTCACCTTCAAGGTGGGCAGTCACCATCTGACAGATGATGTGTTTGTTGGTCTTTCTGACTACCATCCGGGGACGGACTGATACAACCAGTTTATGCCTGGCATGGTAGTCGGTTCTTCCTTCACGCCTGCGGCGGAAGGAGACAAAGTATCGTGGACCTGTTGCCATTACTGTGCCCTCCCAATCTCAATCTGGGCTTTCAGGTGTGCTACAGTCCTGAACTGACCACCAGCAGCACGCCGATAGAACCGGCGGTACACGGAACGCTCAATCTCACCAGATTCACGCAGGTCACGGAGTACCTTCCGCTGGGCACGGATACGCGAAACCCAGCGTTCCTTGCTGACGGTACGCGAGCCGATTGCACCCTTTCTGCGGCCGGGACCCTTGCGGTGTCCATAACTCCGCTTTGTCATCATGACACGTGCCCGTCCACGGGAATTACCCACCTTCTGGTGGGCAGCAATTGCTCCCTCCGTGATCAGGTTTCTGATGTCTTCACGAGAGATAGCCCGCTGCACGTCGTCGATCTTTTCAGGATCGAACCAAACGCGGTTGAGACCGCATTTGAGGACTTTGGCAGCCAGGCGTCTCTGACCAGAAATCTGACTCATTTATTCTTCCTCCTCGCTTGCATCAGTCTTGGAGACTTTTGATGCAGATTTTCCTGCTGCTGCAGGTTTGGTTGCATCCTTCCAGTTAAGGACGCGGATTTTTGCTTCTGCGGCCTTGTTCTGAATGATCTCACGCTTCTTACGACCGACAGTTGCACCAATACGGATTGCCTGTGTTGCAGCGTTGAGTCCTTCCATCTCTTTCAGATTGCAGACCCTGACTTCCCGAAGACCGCATGGATGCATTCCACGGACTGCAAGAGGACTGCCGTACCCTGGATCCGGGTGTGGACCCTTGGCCTTACGGAGTTTACGCTGTTTGCTGTGCAGACCACGGGGTCTCCTCCAGGAGTCCTTGATGGTTACCTTCTTATCAACGCCCTCACGTTTAAACCGGGCTTCTTTTGCCTTTCTTACACGCAGGAGACGTCTGATTTCTGATACCATTACTGTTCACCCCTGGCAACAATGTAAATCCCGTCCTGGAATACACGGGGATCGCGATCCCGGATTCGGGTTGCCTTCTCGATATTTGAAGCGGTTGAACCAACCAGTTCCTTGTCAATACCGGTCACAGTTACCTCGTCGGTTCCGAGTTTTACTGATGTTCCCGGAAGAACACGGGCATACCGTGGATATTTCTCGCCAAGGAAGTTGAAGATCTCAAGTTTTTCGCCCTGCATCTTCAGCTGGATTGGGAAGTGACTGTACACAACCTTGAGGCTGTACTGGTAACCTGAGGTTACACCAGTGCACATATTCTTACAATGTGAAGCAAGGGTTCCTACCATTGCCACAACTTGCTTCTTTGCAGATTCGGTTGTAAAGACAGCGTGACCGTCTTCAATGACGATATTGATTGCCGGATGCCACATGTCTCGCTGGAGTTCGCCTTTGGGCCCTTTTACCTTCAGAACGGAGTCAACCATGGTAACGGTGACACCTTCTGGAATGGATACAGTTCTTTGAGCTGACATCTGTTCCACCCTTAGTATACGTACCCCAGCAATTCGCCGCCGATTCCAAGCTGACGTGCTTCATGATGAGGCATTACACCTTTTGAAGTAGAGATCAGCAACATACCGATGCTCTTGGATGGGAGGTACTGCTGTTCCCAGCTTTCCATGTCAGCCAGCTTTACCGAGAACCGGGGGGAGATGGCACCACACTTGTTGATCATACCAGACATGGTTACCTTAAACTGGCCACCACGGCCGTCTTCAACAAGGGTATACTCCCTGATGTAACCGGCTTCTTTCATAACGCGGAGCATCTCACCGATCAATGCAGCTGCAGGCTGGACGATGCATTCTGCCCGTCCGGTATCTGCTGCATTCTTGAGCGTGCATAACGCATCCGCAACCGTATTCAGTCTTGCCATTACTCTCCTCCTCAGTTCAGTTTCTTAAAGCCCAGCTTGCTGGCCCATTCTCTGAAGCACTGTCTGCAGAAGTATATACTGTATCTGCGGACAAGTCCCTGCTTGCGTCCGCAAAGCTTACACTCATGTGCTCCGCGTCCGAAAACTTTTGTCCTTTCTTTTCCAGCCTTCTCAGACATTACTGAACCTCCACGCCATATTTTCCATTCAGGAAACCGACGGTGTCTTCATGGCTGACCCGCTGCTTCAGCGGAAGTTTCTTGGTCTGAATATGTCTCCGGGCAATCCGGACACCATTGCGTTTAACGACAACGGTAACATCGAGACCAAAGATTCCAATCTTTGGATCATAACTCTGACCCGGGTAATCGGTGTGTTCTTCGACACCAAAGGAGAAATTCCCCTGTTGGTCGACTGCCCGTGCTGACAGTTTGTTCCCGACAACTTTCAGAGAAGTGACCAGAAACTCTTCAGCTGTATTACCACGCAGAGTGGTTTTGCAGCTGAGGGGCTGCCCCTTTCTGAGACCAAATGCGGGAATTGTCTGTTTTGCAACTCCACGGACCGGTTTGTTTCCGGTGATCTCACTCAGGATCTTTTCTGCACTGACAAGACGGTCTCCTGCTTCTCCGACACCCATGTGGACGACAATCTTGTCGATTGAAACCTCACGGTTTGGGTTCATTCCTCAATCCCCCAGTTGTCGACTGCTGACTTCTCGCGACCAACAGTGACAACATACTCATCGATGGTCTCAAAAGACTCTCCGGTCCCTTCATCCTTGAGAAGTACACGGTTTGGAAGACTGCCGCTCACAATCACACGATCAGTAATCCGGGCGATGTTGCCGGAGTGCTTTCCTCCGATAACCATGACCATGCTTCCGGTCTGGTATGGGAAGTGATCGAGAATCTTGTTTAACTCACCATCTTTCAGGGAGAGAACGACTGAATCGCCGGTTTTGTAACTGTTGTCTGCGATGATGTTTGATCCGTCACGTAGATTCAGCTGAACCTTGCCACCCTTGATGATCGTCTTGTTGGTGATCTTGACAAGCCTTGATTGGGCAGCTTCTGCATCAATCTGGATGGTCTTGTGCCGGCCCTTTGCGTCACGAAGAATACGGTAATGTTTTCCGGTCTTCGGGATGGAGATGATATCAAAGATACCGATACCCATGTCTGCATGTCTACATGCACGGCCGTTCACCAGTATTTCACGCTGACGAAGAATCTGCTTGACTTCTTTCATATTCCGGGCTACCCCGATATGATCACGAAGCCAGACAGCGATCGGCAGTGCATTGGTGTTGTGCGGTCCCGGGGAGGGCTTCATGACGAACTTTGTCGTCTTTCTTGCAATACCCCAGGAATTTGGTGCTACAACTCTCTTCAGGTGTTGTCCCATCTTATTCACCACCCAGTTTCTGCTCGCGTCGCTTGTCCTCAAGATTCAGTTCAGTAACGATAACATTTGAGGGATCAATCGGACGTGGCACTTCAGTGCCATCTGCCTTCTTGACAGATACGCCATCTATGACAATCTGGGATTTTTTGGTTATTACTGAGTCCACGGAGCCTGATGTCCCTGAATGATCACCACGGATGACCTTAACGGTGTCACCCTTGATAACACGGACACTTCTCTGGTTGTACTTCTCACGCAGTTCCTTGGAAAGGGGAGCGTGCAGAAGGGATCCGCGCTCGTGGTGCGCGGCATTATACCGGGCTTTGCGCTGTTTTCTTGGTTGTTTACTTGCAATCCTTACCATTCGCACCACTCACACGATGATCGTGGCCATCGAACCAATACGTGGGTACCGGATCGCGACCTCACGAGCAACCGGACCCTTGATCTCGGTTCCACGTGGCTCATTCTTTTCGTCAACGACTACAACGGCATTATCCTCAAAACTGAGGCGAAGTCCGCTTGGGCGACGAATTTCTTTCTTCTGGCGAATAACCACGGCACGCACGAGTTTCCTCCGCATGTCGGGTGTACCCTTCTTGACACTTACCGTGGCGATATCAGCAAGGCCGAGTTTCGGCTGCCTGCGTCTGACACCATGGTATCCAAAGACCGAGACAACCTGGACTAACCGTGCTCCGGTGTTGTCTGCACATGCCAGTCTGGTTCCGGTGCTTACTGAACGGGGGACCTTTATCCCTAGGCCCCTCATGACTTGTTCACCTCAATAACCACAAAGGTCTTGGTCTTGGAGAGCGGCCTGCACTCGGCTATGCTCACAGTGTCTCCAACCCGTGCATGGAGGCATGGTGGGTTGTGTGCATGAATCTTTGAACTACGCTTCTCGTACCGCTGGTACTTCTTGACAAAGTGCAGGTAGTCCCTCCTGATCACTACCGACCCCGTCATCTTGTCGCTCACGACTTTGCCGGTGATCACCTGGCCGCGCACCGGCAAGGTGCCATGGAACGGGCAGTTTACGTCCGAACACTCTTTTTCCGGCGTAGGGACGTTAAATCCGATATTTCTTGCCATTTTGAACCTTTATTTTCTGATTCGCATTGTTGTCCGTCTCTCTGGAGCCATCAGGAGTGCTGAGCCATCCAGATCAACGACTTTTCCCCCGGGAATACGGGTTCGAAGGGTGATACCCTTTTTTCCCACCATCTTCAGACCAGAAACAGTCTTAATCATGACCGTGTTTTTGGTCTCATCGATGATGATTCCGGTGATTCCCACAAGGGATGGGC
Organism: Methanospirillum lacunae; assembly: GCF_003173355.1. NCBI lineage: Archaea > Methanobacteriati > Methanobacteriota > Methanomicrobia > Methanomicrobiales > Methanospirillaceae > Methanospirillum > Methanospirillum lacunae. The sequence continues at coordinate 154,393 of NZ_QGMY01000009.1, forward strand.
TAGAGGCATGCACCACAGTGACATCCAGTCCGATGAGTTCATGGAACAGGATGTTCTGCGGTGTAATCATGCCAGGGTTCTGCGGTTCTGTTCAGTCTTCATCCGGGCAATAGTCCGGCGAATTTCACGGATCTGTCCTGGATTCTCAGGAGCACCACCGGCGCTGACTTTACCCCGGTACTGGATCAGTTCCATCTTGAGTTTGTCAACCTGTTCTACCAGTTCGACATCAGAGAGCTGACTAACATCACGTGCTCTGAAGATTGCCATTAGAGGTCCTCCTCAACATCTGGCTCGTCAAGCATCTCTTCGAGTGGAACATCCTCATCAACAACAGAGTCTGATGAGATCTTGGTCAGGTGAGGGGCAAGGGCTGCCTTCTTCTTCTCAATAACCGCAGTTACCTGGAAGTGGTCAGGAAGTTGTGCACCTGGCGGAATGATCCGTACCTGAACACCGATAACACCGAGCTTCTTGATTGCTACAGCGAATCCCTTCTCGACGATGGTGTTTACCGGATCTCCGGAGTGCTTGATGTATCCTTCAGTAAACTTCTGGACACGACCACGTGCTCCGGTGAGTTTTCCAGAGATGACAACCTCGCAACCAAGTGCTCCGGACTCCATGATTCTGCGGATCGTGGATGATCCTGCTTTTCTGAAGTACCATCCGCGCTCAAGTGCACTGGCGAGCCGCTCTGCCATGATCTGTGCATTCAGGTTCGGGTTATCAACCTGTTGAACCTCAATCTGCGGAGATTCTACCCCGTAGACTGTTGCAAGGTCCTGGGTCAGGCTGCGAACAACCTTTCCACCTTTTCCAATGACGATACCCGGCTTCTCTGCAAAGATCGTCACCTGGGTGCCGAGGGGTGTCCGGATGAGATCCATACCACCGTATCCGGCACGCTTGAGCTCACGGGAGAGATGTTTCTCAACCCGGACCTTCCGTACGCCGTCTGCTACAAACTTACGTTCTACTGCCATACGTTCAGGCCTCCTGCTCGGAGACGATCATCTCGATGTTGACGGTCTGCCGATCTTTGGGAGTTGCCCGGCCCATTGCACGGGGCATGAAACTCCGGCGACGGATACCGCGGTTTGCTGACACATGGATGATACGGAGTTTTTCCGTGTCGAGTCCGCTGTATTCAGCGTTCTTGCGCACACTGTTAAAGAGCCGGAGATAAACCTGGCTTGCCTTCTGTGGGTAGCGACCGCCATCCCAGCCGACAAGGCCACGTTTGTGGGCCACATTTCGGTTGAATTTCTTGAAGGGGATGGCCTTTTTCAGGTCAACCACATCATTCAGGTATGCTTCAGCCTCTGCAAGGGATTTCCCCCTGACAAACCGGGCAATCTCAATTGCGTGCTTGGGGGAGATAGGTGCCTCATTCACCCTGCCACGGGCAAGATTGTCCCCTTCCACCTTGTTTGAATACTCGATTCTTCCCATTCACATCACTTCAGTGGAACGAACTTACTCGACCGTGTTGCTCCAATACCAGCAGAACCGTGAGCGACTTTCCTTCGTGTCAGGGCGAATTCTCCAAGGTAATGGAAGACTGCTTCAGGCTGAATCTCAACCTTAACAAACTCCTTCCCGTTGTAAATCTCGATTTCACGTCCAATCATCTCTGGGAGAATGATCATATCGCGGACATGAGTCTTGACTCGGCTGTCACCCTTACGCAGATCAGCAAGAAGTGTGTCCTCGCTGATGGTCCATCCACGGAGAACCTTCCGCCGTGCCCGTGAGGGCATGACCGGAAGCAGTTCCTCAATAGTCATGGATTTGAGAGCCTCGGCGTTGAATCCATGATATGTGAACTCTTCCTTTCGCCGTGGCAATTTCTTCTGAATCTTCTTTGCCATCCGCTTACCTCCTTCTGCCTGTGCGGCGTGCGGCTATGTGCCCAACCTTCCGGCCAGGGGATGTTCCGCGGCTCACTGTCTTTGGTCTGCCAGCGTGCTGATGTCCTCCACCACCGAATGGGTGATCGATAACATTCATAGCTTCACCTCTGACCCGTGGCCAGTTGCTTGCGGTATTCTTCATCTTGTGATATTTCTTACCGGCCTTGACGAACGGCTTCTCGCTGCGGCCACCGCCTGCGACAACACCAACGGTTGCACGGCACTGGCCGTTGAACCACTTTGTCTTTCCGCTTGGCATCCGGACTGCAACCCGGCCTTCCATCTTGTCGGTGATCATAGCCTGAACGCCACCTGCACGGACGAACTTTCCACCATCATTTGGTCTGGCTTCAATGTTGCAGATGTATGCACCAGTCGGAATTGCTGACATTGGAAGTGTGTTTCCATTCTTGTAGGAGACTTCAGATCCCCAGGACATTGTGTCCCCGATTCCAAGTCCTTCCGGAACAAGAACGTACTTCTTCTCACTGCCTTCAACTTCGACCTTGGCGATAGGTGTGTGTCTGGCCGGATCATGCTCAATGTCAATAATGACCGCATTAACCGTGGTGTCATTGCGTCCAAGGTGACGCAGTTCTGCCTTGTACCGGTGTGACGGTGCACGGTAGGTTGGTCCTCCGTGTCCACGGCTTTGTGTTGTGATTCGATGTCCCATCTTGCACCACCTTACATTATGCCGAGACGGCTGAGAATCTCCTCTGCGGCCTTTTCATTGGTAAATCCGATGATGGCTTTCTTTTCACCCTTGGTGGTCATCATCGTCCTCACTGAGGTGACCTGCTGGCCGAACATTTTCTCGACCGCCTTCTTGATCTCCGGTTTGGTTGCATCGCGATCAACCAGAAACTGGAGTTTGCTCTCGTTCTCTACCCCATAGGTTGCCTTTTCAGTTGCATACGGGTACTTCAGAACCATTATTGTTCACCCCCGAGTCTGACAATTGCATCTTCAGTCCAGACAGTCAGACGTGCAGACTGAGTACCTGGAGCGAGGAGTTCTACATTCAGACTATCAACCGGGCAGACATCTACCCCAGAGAGGTTGCGGGCTGCACGCAGTGGTTCGTTTCCGGTTACAATAAGCAGGCTTTTACGCTGTTTGTACCGTCGACCACGCATTTTTCCGCGACCTGCACGGACCTTGCGAGAGCCTTCTGCCTTGAGAACGTCATCATAGACACCGATTGCGCGCAGTGCTGCAATGACATCGCGTGTCTTTCCAAGTGATTCAAACTCATTGGTCAGAACAAACGGAAGAGAGCCTTCAAAGACATGCCCTCGTGACTTGACGAGTTCATCGCTGATAGTTGCCGCAATTGCTGAACTAAGAGCTTTTCTTCTCTCTTTGCGGTTGATGTCGCGTGTCAGAATTTTCTGAACTACAGGCGGATGTGCCTCACGACCACCTTTTGCCTGTGGAACCTTTGCAGCCCGGGAGCTGTTCTTCAGACGTGGAACATGTGATGCACCACGACCACTACCCCAGCCGACGGCTGATTTAGTGATACCTGCATAGACGTATGCACCATGGGGCTGATACCGGTGACTCTGAATCGAGATGACCGCCTTTTTGATTAAATCTGGGCGGTACTCGGACGCAAAGACAGACGGGAGTTCGATCTCATGGTCAACCGAACCTGACAATGATAAAACCTGTGCTTTCATCTAGATCACCCCTGTTTGCTCTGCTGGCTCACGAATTCGACCACCGGCTCGCGGGCCTTGTGCTCACCCTGACGGATTGCATGTCTGATTCTTACAAGACGCTTGCATGGACCAGGGAGTGAACCCTTGATAAGGACATATCTGCTCCGGACTTCGCCGTAGTGCAGGAACCCACCTTCTGGAGTAACATCTGCCCCGTCTTCACCAATCCGGATGAGGCGTTTGTTGTATTCAGTCCGCTGCTGGTATCCCATCTGACCCATCATTGGAACCTGCCACCGTACGTGGTGAGGATTCCATGGTCCGAGTGTACCAACATGGCGTTCTTTGCCACCACGTGAGTGTTTGCGTTTACGGAGGTGAACTCCCCAGCGTTTGACAGGACCCTGGGTACCTTTTCCTTTCGTGATTGCAGTAACATCGGTGTACTGACCAACCTGGAACATCCCACGGATGTCAACATCCTTACCAAGCATGCCGACAGCAAAGTCAAACCGCTCTGCCATACTTCCACCACCAATCCGTGTCTCCATAAGGTCAGGGACCTTCTTTGGGACACCAGTGAGGAGTGCAGGCCGGGTGTAGGTTATTGCAATAACCTCGACAATTTTATCTGCCTCGATAGCTTCGCGAATCTTCTTTTCAGCCTCTTCGCGCTTGTAGTTCTTTGGCAGGTTGATTCTGCGTCCAAGATCAGACTCAAGGTTTTCTGCCCAGATCTCGGTCATTGGATGGTGACCGTAGGTATCTTTGCGGTAAACACGAATTGCAGCAACCTTCATGTCAGGTACTTCTACAACGGTGACCGGAACCATGATGTCCTTGCCTTCATTTGGACTCTTTACATGGTCGTCGACCATAATGACATGAGTCATTCCTACCTTATATCCGGCAAAACCCTGGAGCGCTGGCTCTCCTTCATATGCGGGCCATGCATGATATTTCGGTACCTGGCTCTTCGCCCGTTTCCGCGGGCTGAATGCCAGGGAACCCATGCGGGGTCTGTGTACGTTTGGCATTTTTCTATCAGTCCTTCTGTCTGTATCAGATCATTCAGGCACTATTCGTGACCAAATGATAGTCGATGCAGGATCAGAGACACGAAGTATACCTACAGCAGAAGCTGCATAGAGCGAGCATCTGCTGAACGAACGTTCAAGACCAGCCTCTCCCCACAACGTCAAGGTACCAGAGGTCATATGCGCCCTCATTATAGAGAGTGCCAGAACAAACTCCTTGGCGTGTAGTCAGGCGGTCAGATGTAATGCGTTCAGATACCGGTCTCTCGTAAGATGCGTGAAATTCAGGCTTGACCTGTGAAAAATCACAGATAACGGGCCGCATCGTCCACCCTTGCCGAAATCACATCCCACTATATCAGCCCATTGCGATGAACGCAATCCTGTCACTTCGCAGAAATATCATTTTTCTACGAAATAACTGTCAAATATACAGGTACCCAAAAATACCCATAGATTCAGGCTTCATACATATGAGAGAAAAAGAGTAATAAAGGTATTGCTAACAGGAAGCGTCATTCAAAGTAGAGATCTCCATCATCTTTGATGTAGACCTCAATTGGATTTCGCACATACCGTGAGCGGTTCTTTTCAGGGATCTCATCACGGATCCTGTTCATCAATTGAACAGTATCGTACTTTACTTTGATACCAATTTTTTCTGCTTCATCAAATACCTGTTGGACTGATTCAAGCAGATCCTGACCTTTACCAATTGTACAGAGATGACGTGAATCCAGACTGTGGAAGAATTCAATCGTCTCCCGTGCACGCTTGATGTTTTCCATCGCTGATTTCTCAATAGTGCAGACATTCGCCTTTGATGTATTGATAATATCGGCAATCTGTTGTTGAGTCAGGCCTGACTTCCGGTATCTTAAGACCTCTTTCTGCCGGTCGGTGAGCAGACCATCTTTCATACATATCAATAAGAAAGAGATAATTTAAACGTTTTTCGTTAACCATTGCAAAAGTTATAAGTATACAGTAATTTTGGGCCCGAATACTACCAAGCTGGCGGCATTATCCCGGCCTTATTTGTTACAATGTAGACTCCCAAAAATCGATTTCACAATCTTTATTATGATATTTATCATAGTATCGTTGAACACACAGAGGTGTGCAATGGTAGTAAAAGTAGGAATAGCAAAACTTGGAAATATCGCAAGCGGTGTCATGGCAGAACTTCTCCTTGATGAGAGGGCAGACCGTGAAGATATGCAGACCTTTATGGCCACCTCGGGGACCAAACTCCAGCCAGAAGATATCGACCGTGTCGTCTCAAATATGAAGGCATGGGGTCCTGACTTCTGTGTCGTTGTTTCTCCAAATGGAGTTCTTCCAGGGCCAAAAGGAGCACGCGAGGCACTCGCTGCAGCAGGCATTCCCTGTGTTGTCATCACCGACGACATCACCTCCAAGAAAGAAGAGTGGGAAGCACTCAAGGCAAGCGAATTCGGATACATCATCATGAAGGGAGACTCCATGATCGGTGCACGCCGCGAATTCCTTGACCCCATTGAGATGGCTGACTTCAACGGAAACCTTGTCAAGGTTCTCGCACTTACTGGTGCATTCCGCAAACTTCAGGTTGCACTTGACGAGGTTATCGACCAGGTAAAGGCAGGAAAGAAGGGCAAGGACCTTGCACTGCCAAAGATCGTCATGACTTCAGACAAGGCTGTTGAAGGCGAGTTCAGCAACCCATACGCCTATGCAAAAGCACGGGCAGCATACGAAATCTCTAGCGCTGTTGCAGGAGTCAATGTTAAGGGCTGCTTTATGACCAAGGGCTTTGAAAACTACACTCCAATCGTTGCATCAGCACACGAAATGATGCGCCAGGCTGCATTCCTCTGTGATGAAGCACGTGAGATGGAGAAGGCAACCGACGCTGTCATCCGCAAGCCACACAAGAACGATGGAACACGCGTTGCAAAGAAGACCCTTATCAGCAAACCTGAATAATCGGATCTCACTTTTTTCCTTTTTTTGAGTCTCAATTTATTATAGTTGGAACATTGGGCATATTCTGGGCATATTCTCTCCAGGTTGATGCAAGTTCTTCAGGCAGGGTGAGGATGACAGGCTCAAGGTGTAACCTCTCCATAAATGCAGTATCTGAAGTTGAAAGAGGATTTGGATTGATGCGCGATATAAGGGAACAAAATGCAGAAAAGGTATTACGATCTTTGTTCTGCCCAAAAAAAATAGCCATATTGAATGCACTCGTCCCAAGATCACGATAAAACCCGAGTAAGGAGATCAGGTCTGCAGCAAAATCTTCTAGAACATCGCTGAACTCCGCAACCGTGGTTAGAGGCAGAAGACATCGGATCTCTCTTTCACCGATCGGAACCGGATGAGCATACCAGAAAAGAATAGTTCCAGGTAGATCTCTTCCACTACGTTCTGCATCCTTTCTGACATCCTCAAAATATCCTCTACCATGGGTCTTATGATACTGCTCTCCTGCCAGAAGATATCGGGAAGGTAAAGTGTCAGGCTGATGATCACATAGTCCTTGGAGATGAGGATGTGGAAGAGATGCACCAGCAGACGGGAGGTAATTCCAGTTGATGGATACATACTCTGATTGTTTTTTAAGAGCAGTCACCTGGCCGGAAAGGGCATCTGCAATCTGTTTATGAGTAAATGTGGGGACTGAGTGCTCATGTGTTATTGAGGTCACTACATGATAGGCAGCAAACGGGTAAAGATTCGGAAAGGTGATACTCTCACCGATATGGATCCGTTTTCCATCAGGAAATACGGGTGTTACTTCTTCAATGAGGCCAGGGCAGAAGGGACAATCTTCATCTTTGTATGTAGGAATATAAACACCGCCAATACCCCGTTTTAACCGTTCCGGACAGATTCTGGTTCGTAGACCCGTCAGGTCCTCTACACGATATTCGATAAATCCTTCAGTATGTTCAGTTCTAAAAGAGGTAAACATCACTCTGCCCCATTTCTCGTATGGAGCATTTTACTATAAATATAAACCGAAAAAAGGGATGTAGCCTTAATATTTAGACTACGTACTTACCGAGCAGGCGGATGGAGTTGACAACGTCCGGGCCGAGTGGTGATCCAAAGATAACCTGAGTAACACCGGATTTCATCAGGTCCTCACACTTCTGCTTGACAGTGTCCGGGGTTCCTGCAATGGTGAATGCATCGATGGTTGCATCGTCGACATTTTCTCCAGCAGTCTTGAAGTCAAACTTGCCGAGTGCTGCCTTGATATTTGCAACCTTAGCGAGGTCGAGACCATGGCGCTGGAGCAGTGGCTCTGGAGATCCAGCTGCAATGAATGCGGCTACAATCTTTGCTGCATTGCGTGCCTTCTTCTCATTCTTGTCGATGGACATTGCAGTGTATGCACCAATGTCAAAGTTCTTCTTACCTACCTTCTCACAAGCTGCCTTGATGATTGGGATAGCTACTTCGAAGTCTTTGGGGTTGGATGCGTTGATCAGGGCACCGTCTCCGATGGTTCCTGCAAGTTCCAGAACTTTTGGTCCCTGGGCACCGATATACATCGGAATGCCCTTCTTTCCTGGGAGGCTGACACCGGTGAGCTTGGCACCATCGTAGTCAAAGAATTTCATGCCGCTCTTTGAAACCTGTTCACCAGCGATGAGCTTGCGCATCTGCACAACTGCTTCCTCAAGGCGTCCGACCGGCTTTTCCGGGTTGATTGCGAGCTTTGGAAGGGTTGAGAGGTCGCCAGGTCCGATACCCATTACTGCACGGCCCTCAGATATCTCATCAAGGGTACATGCAAAGGATGCCATTGCAGCAGGTGTATCGGTGAAGGCGTTCATAATACCCGGACCCATCTTCAGGGTTGTTGTTGCCTGAGCAATTGCTGCAAGGGTTGGGTAGCAGTGGCGGTTGTTGTAGTGGTTTGTAATCCAGGCAAAGTCAATATCCTTTGACTCTGCAAGTTTACAGTAATTAACCACCTGTTTGACGTTAATGTTTCCTGGAACGAATTCTATACCATAACTCAAGGTCTGTCACCTCAAAAAATTAATAAAACCCGAACCGGTAAAAACATTATTATTTGAATCTCGAATAATCAGACAATATTGGAATAATAAAGCAAAATCAACCAGGTTTTCATGTAAAGATCTCTATTTTGAGAGAAAAATAATTGCAGACGCATGGAGTTATGAGGCATATCGGCAGTTATGAACAGATTTTCATCATGCCCCCAGATACTCTTTATGAGATCAGGGGAGTACATATATACACTTCAACGACTGGCTTGAGGAGTATCGTGCAACGGGTGATGAAATGAGACTCTTGATATTAGGACTTGGCACGGCTGGGAGTAGAATTGCTGATGCTATAGCAGAACCAGCCGCTGGATCAACCCGTAACACTCTTCATGTGATAGCTGTAGATAATGATCCAACTATCCTTGAAAATCTAAAATACATCAGAAGAGACAGAAAGGTCTACTTTCCAAAAGACTCCATCTCAACACCAGAACTCCTGACAACCACCTTTACCATTGATGAGGTGAAAGCCCAGCTCAAGTCAAATGATGCTGGAGGACATGATGCAGTACTCCTCTGTGCAGGACTCGGAGGTGGCCTTATAGATCTGGTTCCTCATCTGGTTGGCATTATCAGAGAGACGATGTTTGAGCCGGTCTTTGCCCTGGTAACTCTTCCTTCTGATGATGAAGGTCAGGAACGACTCAAACGGGCCGCAACAAATATGCGTCAAATCCGTTCAATCCTTGACGGAGTCATTGTCTTTGATAACCAGCTCTGGCTCGATAAAGTTCGTGAACAGATTGAAACAGCTGTTCAACAACCCGGGCCGGGAGTCACAGAACGGTTTTGGATTCCCGGCACCCCCGAGAAGACTTCTGTTGATCCCTACGACCTGATCAACCACCAGATCTCAAAACGGATTCAGTTGCTGATCCAGGCAGGAGAAGTTCAGGATACACCACCACAGATGGTGCTTGATACTAGAGAAATTCTAAATACCATTACAGGAATGGGACTGATTACAATAGGTCTTGCAGACGAGTTTCTTGAAGAACATTCAAAGATAGGATTTTTCCGCCAGAAACAGGAGTCCCTTGTCCATAGGCAGGAAAAGGCTGGGAGAATAGTGAAACTTGCTGAAAAAGCTGTATTCAGAGATATATCAGCATACAGCGAACTCTCATCAGCCAAAAAGGCCCTTATATTGTTGATCGGACCTGAAGATGAACTTTCCATGAAAGGGTTTATGGCTGTCAGAAAATGGATCGATGATAGTATCAATGGTTATGAACTCAGATCTGGAGATAGTCCTGTATCATCACGACACGGCTCACATGTAGCAGTCCTCATTGTTTTGTCTGGCTTAAGTGAGATACCCAGAGTCAGCGAACTTGATAGATTAATTCAGAAAAATTAACCCCAATAAAAAAGTTAGTTTGAATTTACTATTCGGGAGAATGGAATTGTTCCTGCTCCTATTTCAGTTGTGAGTTTAAGACCCTCTTCTGCCGCATATCCAATTGAATTCATCCCTGAATAAGAAACCAGGGAAATTCGTCCGGGATCAGTAACAAGATTAAAGATCTGACCCCTTCCCATCATAAGAGGAAACCTGAAACCACATCCCTGCATCCTTGTGATCAGATCAGATGCTCTATCCCATGACAAACCTGGAATTTGCCTGATATTTGCGAGAAGAACTCCGGACCCATCTGAAATAAACGGGCCAATTGACGTGAGACCTGAGTTTATGAAGAGTTGTAAGGGATCAACTGTGGAACCCTGATAGCCAATCAGATCAACAAATTCAATCGGTTTTTTATCCACAATCCGTATTGTCCCTCCATATGCCATCTTTACGGGAATGCCATTGTGCTGGAAGACACCATCCATAGTAATACTACAGACGGTCAGAATCCCGGTATGATCTGCAGGAACACGTGAGTCGCGATCCAAAAAGGCAAAGGACTTGAAAAAACTACATCCCGCATCCCGTACCCTATCAAAAACTTTGGTTACTGCGTCTAGTTTTTCATTTGGCACAATGGTAAGGTTATACGCCACATCACCGGTCGAAGTATCAGGGTTGAATGTGCTCTTAAATGCCAGCCGCTCAAGTTTAGAAATAACAAAACCAATACGGTCTTCTACCAGGGCGCGATCTGTCTCTGCTATACCGGTGGAGGTTAGAATTCTCCCCTGATTACCAACCTTTTCAGTGAATCCACGTGTATCCAGATATCGGAGATAGTACTGAACGGCCCGATCAGTCATCACATATCCGCGTTCTGCCAGAAGTTCTGAAAGGCGTTTTGCTCCCATAGGCTCCTGGTGATCCTTGAGAATTCGCAAAATTTCGATATACTTATGTTCAGTCTTGATCATCGTGCTGGAACCACTCCGTTGCTATCCTGATACCGACCATTATAGATCTCGTCACCAGCGCTGACTTCCGAAAAGATCATCTGCACAATCCGGTCACCAGCTTTTATAGAAACTGGTTCTGGACCCATGTTTACGAGACATAGAGTGAGATGACCTCTGAATCCGGGATCAACAAACCCCCCACTGATAAGGAGCCCACGCCGTGCATACGAAGATCGACAACGAAGCGTGGCAGCGAGGTCACCTGGGAGTTCCACCCATTCCATTGTAGCGACCAGCGTCATCATCCCGCGTTCAAGTGAGTACTCTTCAGAAGCCCGAAGATCATATGAAGCAGGCTGTTGGCACTCAGAGCCATATGGCTCGAGAACAACACCTCCATTACCGGCAGGAACCCCAAGCCTCTGCCGGAGCGAGCGTGATGACAGAATCATACCATACAGGTAGGATAAAAATCATTAATATCTTACGGATGGAATTGTCTAGAGGATCCATGGGGTAGCGGATATCCTACCGGGCTTCGGACCCGGGGACGTGGGTTCGATTCCCACTGGATCCGTAAAAATTAGAGTGATCTCTTTCTGAGATCAACACGTCTTTTCTTTGCCCGCGATGATGGTCTCTTTCCACCGCCCCGGAAATAAAGAATTCCAAGTAAAATTAGTACCACAAGAATGATGATCCCGACATCCATCCATGGGAATGGAGTTGTTGTCTTGTCTTTCTCTTTTGGACTCAAGACAAGAATTACCGGGGATGAGACAGGAGGAATAATAGTTGTATTATTTTGTAGATACCCTGACAGGTTTGCCCCAATATGATAAGTCTGGTTTTCTATAAGGCTAAGGGTCGCTGTTCCATTGTTGTTGCTTGCAGCAACCTGTGAACCGTTTACCATAACTGAAGCATTGGGAAGAATTTTCCCCTGATTATCCCGGATCAGAACAGGTACTGAAATGAGGTCAGGAGAGAGATCAAAGATAATGTCAGAGTTATTTGATGTGAGATCAAGGCTCCTGCTTTCAGGTTTGTAGCCTTTTTTACTCACACTGAAAAGATAAGACCGTATCTCTAGATCAGGGATAGAGATTCTTCCATATTGGGTGGTAAGTCCAACTGAATTGCCATCTATCCGTACATCCGCTCCTTCAATAGGTTGTTTTGCAGGATCATATACCGAGACAAACACAGTAGATTTAAGTGGCACGATAACTACATCAAGAATTAAATCCTCTTCCCCAGGATTTTTCTGCAGGATTGTTTTCTCATATCCAGGTGATCTTGCCTCGATCATATGATCCACACCCCTGCTCATATTTGTGATCAGAATTCCTTTCGCATTTGTCTTCCCTGAATCTTTTCCGTCAGTCAGAATTTGAACATCAGGAACCGGATGCTTTGTATCTGCATCCAGAACATGGAGAGAGATCCGATCACTTCTGATCATGGAGTACTGAGCCGCTGTATCCTCAAACCTGGTAACTAGTTTGTCCCTGATGGTTTGGTATATACCACCAGCGATTGTGAGATCATAAACCTGTTCAGTTCTGAGAGAAAGAAGAGCAGTTCCATTTGAATTAGTACGATTCTGTCCGATAGTCCCATCCGGCAAACTCGCTTTCACTTGAATGTCAGGTAGGGGAAGAAGCGTATCAGCATCAAAAACCTGGATGGTATATGTGCAGTTGCGTATTTGAAGGGGGACAAGGAGCAGGGTATCGTTTACAAGGGGCTTTCCCGTCCAGTCACGATATCCGGCCTTTGCAATCCTGAGAGTAGGAGGATACCCTTCATACGAGAGATTGTATGTCCCATTCTCATTAGTTGTTGCAGCATACTCACCATTGGTGTAAATGAGTGCCTGAGGGATCGGTGCTGTTCGATCTGTCTGCTCAAATACCATAATATTGAGACCACAAACTGGAAAGATAGCCAGAAGGCAGATCAGGAGGACAATCACTCCACCAGACACCAGTTTGTGTATCGTATGTTCCATCAATCCCTCCCTATCTTAATGTGTAGTCATTTTCATACTGAAGATCATTCAACACCGTTGTTACGCTGTTTTGAGGGAAGCCATTCCCGCTGGTTTGGAACACGGTCCATAAGCATACCTTCCACAATAACAGGACGTAGTGTTCTTGCAGTCTCAAGGGCTTTCTCAAGTCTCCATTTTCGCTCTGCGTATAAAGTAAATATTGGATCTCCACGTTTGAGACGTGTTCCTGGTTTCGCATGGATGTAGAGACCTGCACCATGATCATTTGGAGCTCCTGCCACACGTGCAATTGTAATCAGAGACTTATTATTGAGATCCACGACATATCCGTCACGCTCGGCTTTAACAATATGGAAGAACTCACCAAGTTTAACCAGATCTGAAGTTATTTCTGGATTGCCACCCTGAATAGCAATGATATCCTTCATCTTCTTCAGGGCTTTCCCTGACTTGAGAAGATCAAGAGCAAGGGCAGATCCCTCACCCCGGTTTGCTTTCCCTGCCAGTTCAAGTGCTATCCCCGCAATCTCAGTGCTCTTCTCAATCAGGGAGTTAGGTGACTCAGATCCTTCCAGAATGGCAAGAGCCTCTTTCACCTCTAATGCCGGACCGATTGCCCGTCCAACCGGAGCGTCACCATAAGTCAGGGCACATTCAACACGCATTCCAAGCCTATCACCGATCTCGATGAACGATTGAGCCAGTTTACGGCCTTCAGGTATAGAATGAACCTTACAATTTTTACCAACTGGAATGTCAATGGCAACAACATCAGCTCCAACAGCAAATTTCTTCGCCATGACACTTGCAATCATCTGCCCAATCTGATCAATTTTGAATGGATACTCCTGAATGATAATCTTGTCATCTGCCGGAGCAATGTTGGTTGCACCACCCCAGACAATCACTCCACCAGCCTTCTGTGTCATCTGCTGAACTTCAGCGGCCGAAAATTCAACAGGTGCCAAAACTTCCATCAAATCTGCAGATCCTCCAGCCCCTGTAATTGCACGGGAACTGGTCTTTGGGATAAGTAAGCCTGCAGCTGCTATGATGGGCACCACAAGAAATGTTATTTTGTTTCCTGGAACTCCACCTATTGAATGTTTATCAACAATAGGTCCTGTGTGAAACTCAAGTCGATCACCAGTCTCTACCATCGAACGGGTAAGTGATTCTATCTCATCAATATCCAGGTTGTTGATATAGGAACAAATAACAAAGGCGGTAATCTCACTTGGTGAAAGATTGTCATGAACAATATCCGTTACAATCATTTTGATCTCTTCACGTGAGAGACGCTCACCCTCCATCTTTTTTCTGATGTAATCCAGAGATACTGGACGGTCAGATACTCTGACTTCTACAGATTCGCCATCTTTTACCTGTAACTGCTCGTTACTCTGATGATATATACCAAGTTTTCCTTGTTTAATAAGAGTGGAAGTAGTTTCTACATAATCTGCGATAGAGAATCCTGTTGAAAGATTTGTTATTACAACCCGGTCTCCAGGAAAAACACCCAGGGTTTTTGCATCCTGCTGATGCAGGAGCACACCCCGTGCAGCAATATCAACGAGGCGTACGGCTAGTTTCATGCCATAAAATTGATGTTGGATCCTATTTAGTGCATTGGAACATTCAAAGCCGTGAAAACACAGAAAACTCCCTAACAGGAGATCAACACAAACAAAAAAAGAGGATTTTGGTTTTCAACCTTAGTTCCGGCGCAGTGCAAAGAATGCTACTGCTCCGAGGCCTGCGAGTGCTGCCATTGCGCCAAATCCTGGTGACTTCTTGGTCGGTTCAGGGGTTGGAACGGTGGTTGCCTTCTCGGTTGGCTTTGCGGTTGCTGCTGCAGTTGTTGCTACAGCGGTTGGCTTCTCGGTTGGAGTTGCGTTCTGCTGAGTAACATTTGCTGCTGGTGCTGCTGCAGTTGCGTTCTTGGTTGCGTTAACTGCTGGTGCTGCTGGGGTGACTTTTGCTGCCGGCTCTTTTGCTGCTGCCGGAGCGCCGCCTGCCTCAACAACGTTGAACAGTGAAGTCTCAACTGTATCAACAGTTACACCGGAAACACGGACGATGTACTCGTCTGGCTTGAAGGTGGATGCGTCAACGCTGAAGCTCCACTTGTTCAGACCGTCAGTGCCCTGCTGGACCTTGACAGTTCCGGTTGCGCCGCTGAACTCACCGCTCTGTGACTTATCGGTCGGCTTGAATGAGGATGAAGTAACCTCAACGAGCAGATCGTTGTCGTCGTATGCCAGG